>CAZJFZ010000007.1:1377-10488 GCA_964545745.1 uncultured Candidatus Saccharibacteria bacterium | reverse complement strand
CCCATTTTAACAAACAAAACTTCTCCCATTTGCTTTGGTGAATTAATATTAAATTCGCTGCCCGATAAAGCCCAAATTTTCTTTTCTAATTCAGATAAAATTTTATGATTATCCACGGACAATTTTTGCAAAATTTCTTTGTCTACCACTACCCCCTTTTCTTCCATTTTTTTTATAATCGGAATAAGCGGTTTTTCAATTTTTTCAAAAACATAGTCCAACTTTTTTCTTTTTATTTCTTCTAGAAAAAAAGTTTCAGCTTCTTTCAAATCTTTCTTCCCCGACAAATTTAAAATATCTTCCACGGTTGGATCGGTAATAGTGGAATTAATAAGCCAAAGGGCAATTTGTGTTTCTTTCAGCTCTTCTTCATTTAAATTTCCCGAGGAGAGACCTTCCAAAGCTAAGGACTCACCTCTGAAAATTTCTGCTGACGGGGTGGTCTGGGTGAGGTTGTCTTTCTTCCCCAACAATTCTTTCAATCTCGTCCCTAATGTTCTAAATTCCAAATCACTCCACACTTTCATTATTTTTTCTTCTGCCAAATTTTCCAACCAAGTTTTAGTTGAAATTTCAAAATTAATGGTTGCGTCACGCCTAATCGTTCCCAGCATCTTGGAAAATTGTGCCTCTTCCTCTCCTTCTTCCAAAAGTTTCACGATTCGGTCGGTGATTCCCACTTTCTTAAATTCTTCCTTTCCATTTTTAGATTTTAATTTTTTATAAATATCCTCTATTCCACCAAAATTTTGTATTAAAATTCCCGCAGTTTTTTCCCCGATTCCTTTGATGCCGATAATATTATCGGATGGATCTCCACGCAAACCTTTATAATCGGGCAAAAGCTTCGGAACAAAACCAAACCGTTCTACCACCGCTTTTTCATTATAAATAATAGTATCTTTAATTCCCTTTTTTAAAGTATACACCCGCACCCGATCAGCTACCACCAGTTGTAAAGTATCCATATCCCCCGAAGCAATCACAATATCAATTCCCGGACAAGGACGGTACTTGTCCGGTTTCAACACATTTTCGACTATAGTGCCAATAATATCATCCGCTTCAAAGCCCGCTTTGTCATAAATAGGAATATTAAAGGCTTCAAAAATCTCCCGAGATTTTTTTAATTGTTCCACCAGTTCATCATCCGTTTTGGCCCGACCGGCTTTATAATCTTTATAAGCTTCATGACGATAAGTGGGCTTGGGTAAATCATAACAAGCAATAATATAGTCCGGCTTCAAATCACCAATAATTTTTAAAAGCATTGTAGACAAACCATATAAAGCCCCCGTGGGCATCCCTTTACTTGAGACAAAATCCGGTAAGGCGTGATAAGCCCGGTGAATAATCGCATGAACATCAAGTAGTACTAATCTTTTATTTATCTTGGCCATTAAGGGAATTATAACATATCTAAAATTCTATCTCCCGTTCGTTTTCACTGACAAATTTAAAATTTATTTTGATTATATCCGTAGGTAAAATATCCGCCACCCGTTCCGGCCATTCAATCAAAATGAGATTGTTTGGATCTTTTTTCATCTCTTCAAATTTTAAACTCAATAATTCTTTTCCCGAGTCCAAACGATAGGCATCAATATGAATTAATTTATTAAAATTAATTTTTTCGTCTAATAAATAAAACTTCTCCAGAACAAAAGTTGGGCTAGTCATCACTTCTTGAACTCCAAGTAGTTTACCTAGAGCTTGCGTAAAAGTGGTTTTACCCGAACCAAGGTCACCAAATAAACCAACGATAACAGCCTGATTGGTATGAGTATTAGTATAGGTATGAGCAGAAATTTTATTTAAAAATTCTTGAGCAATTTTTTCCGTCTCTTTTAAACTTTTACTTATCATCTGACAATACTAATATATAAATATATTAAAAACAAACTATCCAAGGCCAGACCTTGGTTTTTGATGATGTGTGGTGTAATATATTATTTAAAATTAAAAGCAGGCGAGCAAGGGAATCATCCCTCGCCCGCCTGTTGTTCCCTCCCTCCTTACTTCACTACTTCACTGGGTCCGGCGAGTTTGAGTAGATAACCACCGGCTCCGGACCTTGAAGCACCTTCCTCACTGAAGTTGTGGGCGTTTTGGCTACCACCCCCTCAGACTCAGGACCTTGCAACCGATACTCCTCCAGAAGAAGACCGAGCTCGTTGAGGCGATTCTCCAACTCCTCGGTTTTTTTACTCGACTCGACATCTCGCACTTGTTGCTCCAGAGAGCAGGCTAGTGCCCAGACACCCTCCGTTTCTTTGGCCTCCTCTGCCTCAAGGTTCTGAACCCGTTGGTTCAACGCATGAACTAGTTCCTTGAGACCCTCTATCTGCTTGACGATCTCCTCTGCCCCAGCATCACTGGGCTTTTCTTCGAGATCCCGCAACCGCTGGTCCATGTCATAGACATCCCTCTTGTGATCTTTCACCAGATTGCCCACCCGAAAATGTGCGAAGATGGCCACAATCCCGACTACTGCCACTACCACCGCCATCATCACCACTGATACCACCGCGATTCTGACATGCTTCGGATCCATTCTCGAACCCTACCTTTCTTTCTGTTTCCTGTTTTTCTACCTCGTTTGGAACTAAAACCTCTACCTAATATTATACACCCGTAGGATTTATTTGTCAAATAGAAAACGCGTTCGGGGGGTTACGAACCCCGAACGCGTTTGATGACTAGTGGCCAGCTCCTTACTGGCCGTGATGATTATTGGGGCACTCCGGTTCCTCAACCTGTGGTTGGCGCATAATTTTGGTGTAATCCCCACCATAGAGGCGCCACTCCTTGGCCTCCGGATGCCAGAAGAACAACTGGGTGTTCGGTGGCAACACGCCACCTTTCCATGTGTGATACTTCTGGCAAGATGGGCACAACAGGTGCAACATCAACTTGACCCGACCGCCAGCTTGAGCCTGCGGTTGCGGTACCGATTGCGCTGGCTGTTGCTGGATCAATACTGTCGCCTGCTGAGCCGTCTGCACCACTTGCGGTGGCAACAGGCCACCGACATCCGGTGCCGGAATTACGACCGGCGTCACATAGGACGGGGACGAATGGCGCACCACGCGAGTGACATGGCCCGACGACACTCTCCTCGGACAGCAACACCCCGTTGCCATCACCGCCATCACTGCCACTACCACGACTCGCACAACTTGTCTCGTCTTCATGGTCCACTCCTGTCTTTCTGCTTGTTTTCTACTTTGTACTAAACCCGAACTCTTTTACTATTATACACCCAAACATATTTTTTGTCAAGCTAATTTAGTTGCACATAGCTTTTCTTATAAGAAATAACAATATAGGCAATCCAAGCACTAAAGAAAGCGAGGATACCCATAAAGAAATATAGTTTTAGATTGTCTACCAAACCAGTATAAGGAACTTGACTTAAATAGACAGAAGAAGCCACCGCTGGTTGATAAGTTTCATTATAAGCCAAAATCCTTGGCTCATATGTCTCACGATAAGAGTGATATCTCGGTGTAATATCTGATTCATAAGTTTCATTATATGAATAAACAATAGGACTTACATTAGTATTAGTCACAACAGTATCGTGATTTTTTACTTTATATGTTGGGCCATAAGAATAGCCTGAACCACCACCAATAATTGAACCATAACCATAATATGAATTATCATAATAATAATCATCGTAATAGTAATAATCGTCATAAGTTGGGGTACTGTCATAAATATAAGTATAGTCTGGGATAGCATCATAACCATAGTCATAAGTCACCGCTGTATCATAACCATAGGTGTAATTAGAATCATCATAACCATAAGAATAGTCCGGAGTAGTAGCCGTATCATAGCCATAGTCATAGGTTGAACCATTGTCGTAACCGTAGTCATAATTAGAAGATGTATTATCGTAACCATAACTATAAGTTGAAGCATCATCATAACCGTAATCATAGTTAGAAGCATTATCATAACTATAGTCATAAGTTTGGGCAGTATCATAGCCGTAATCATAATTTGGAGTACTATCATAACTGTAATTATAATCAGAAGAAGTATCGTAGCCATAAGTGTAATTAGAATCATCATAGCCATAGGAATAGTCAGAAGAAGAATTGTAACCATAGTCATAAGTTACAGCCGTATCATAACCATAGTCATAAGACTGAGCGTTTACAAATACTGGAGTGATAATATAAAATATAAAAACCAAAAACACTAGCAAAATACTAGCTATAAAAAAGTTAATATTAGAAATGTAATTTGTGGTTTTTTTCATCTTTTTAATCAAAATAAATAACACCTACTATTATACACCCAAACATATTTCTTGTCAAGCGTTAGACCAAAGTGCTTTTATGTTACAATATTCTCTATGACTGATTTTTCTAATGAAGAAAAACAAGAAAAGCGCCTCGCCGAACTTCGAAAAAAGGAAGAAGAAGATATTGTTCGCATTTTAGCGGCTAGATATGATCTCAATTTTATTGATTTAAAACCTATTCCTATTAATACTGACGCCCTGCGTCTGATTCCAGAAGAAAATGCTCGTGAAGCCAAAATGGCCGTCTTTGACAAAGTAGGTAAAAAAATCCAAATAGCGGTCTTCTCACCAAAAAATGAAAAGGCTGTAATTATTTTAAATAAATTAGAAACCGATGGTTATAAATTACAAATCAGTATGGCCACCACGGCCAGTTTGGAAAAAGCATGGGACCGTTATCATGATCTCTCCTATGCGGTAAATACCACTGCCGGTACTTTTGATATTTCTACTGAACAAGTGACGGATTATATGAGCAAAATTAAAAAGATTGCTGATGTGTCAATTATTATCAAAGAAATTTTAGCCCTTAAAAAAGCTTATAAAATTTCCAAAATGATGGAAGCGATGATTGCTGGTGCCTTAGCTTTATCCGCTTCTGATATTCATGTGGAGCCGGAAGAAAAATATGCCCGCATCCGTTTCCGTTTGGATGGAGTCTTAATAAATGTCTTTGACTTTGACCAAGAAACTTATGAACTGCTTCTGTCCCGCATCAAATTATTATCGGGGATGAAATTAAATATAAAAAATTCCGCTCAAGATGGTCGCTTTAGTGTAAAGATTTTAGACAATGATATTGAAATTCGTTCTTCTGTCCTACCCGGTGCTTACAATGAGTCCGTAGTGATGAGACTTTTAAATCCTAAGTCTATTGCAGTGCCCTTAGAAGAATTAGGTATAGAAAAAAGAACATTAGATACTTTACTTGAACAAATAAAAAAACCTACCGGTATGCTTTTAATCACTGGCCCTACCGGCTCTGGAAAAACCACTACCCTGTATGCTTTTATGAAAAAAATAAATTCCCCCGATGTAAAAATAATCACCATTGAAGATCCCATAGAATACCACTTACCCGGCGTGGTTCAAACTCAAGTGGATGAGGAAAAAGATTATACTTTTCTTTCTGGTTTGCGTTCCGCTTTACGTCAAGACCCAGATGTAATAATGGTGGGAGAAATCCGTGATAGTGAAACCGCCACTATTGCCATCAACTCCGCTTTGACTGGTCACCTGGTTTTTTCCACCTTACATACCAATACTGCCGCTGGGGCTTTCCCTCGTTTGATTGACCTCGGTGTTAATCCAAAAATTATTTCATCAGCCGTAAATACAGCTATGGCACAGAGGTTACTTCGTAAACTTTGTGTTAATTGTAAAATTGAAGTAGAACCAACGGCTGAAGAAAAAAAACTTATTGAAAAAACCCTAGCTTCAATCAATGACAAAACTTATTTGAACAATATTCAGACCCAAAAAGTTTGGCAAGCCGTTGGCTGTGAAAAATGTCACGGCACTGGCTATAAAGGGCGGTTAGCAATTGCGGAAATAATCCTAATGAGAAAAGAATTGGAAGAAATTCTCATCAAAAATCCCTCCGAAAGAGAAATAAAATCTGCTGTTTCTTCCCAAAATCTTTTGGATATGAAACAAGATGGAATTTTAAAAATTTTACAAGGCATAAGTTCTATTTCCGAACTTGGTCGAGTGATTGACATTAAAACCGAAGAGGACTAAGATAAAAAAAGAGAGAAATAATTTCCAGAAGATAAATCTCTAAGCAATACTTTTAATATAAATACCAAAAGTTAAATAAGTCTTAAAGGATAGGTCTCGCAAATCACCCGAAGGTGTGAACCAGACCGTCCTCCGCGAAAAATTCGTAAACCGCGCAAACGATCCAATTGCTTAGAGATTTATATTCTGGAAAAGAACGAAAAAAAGCCCCGCAAATCACTAAAAGGCTTCTCTAAGTAGCTTAGCATAAAACAAAAAGTATGTCAAGCAAAAATAAAGATTCTTTAACTAATTCACCAAAAAACCAAGAAACAAGCCAAGATAATGGCCGGCCCAACAAAACGGAAGGCGATGTTAATTTTCTTGACCAAACATTAAGACCCGCGGTTTGGAAAGATTACATTGGCCAAAAAAATATCAAGGATAATTTACATATTTTATTGACAGCCGCGGCGCAAAGAAAACACCCACCCGAACATTTGCTCTTTTACGGTCCGCCTGGACTAGGAAAAACCACTCTGGCTCACTTAATTGCCAAAGAAACACGGGCCCAGCTCAAAGCTACTTCTGGTCCAGCCATTGAAAAAGTCGGTGACCTGGCTTCCATTCTCACTAACCTCTCCCCTGGTGATATTTTATTCATTGATGAGATCCACCGACTAAATAAAGCGATTGAAGAAGTGCTTTACCCAGCCATGGAATCCGGTTCTTTGGATATTATCATTGGCAAAGGCCCGTCCGCGCGTACCATTCAGCTGGATCTGCCCCCTTTTACTTTAATTGCCGCCACCACTCGTATCGCTCTCCTTTCCGCTCCCCTCCGTTCCCGTTTTTCCGGTGGAGTTTTCAAATTAGAATTTTATACTAATGAAGAGATAGAAGAAATTATTAACCGCTCGGCTAAAATACTCGGTGTGGAGATTGCCCACGAAGCTAAAACGGAAATCGCCAAGCGGAGTCGCTTTACTCCCCGTACTGCTAACTATTTATTAAAAAGAAGTCGGGACTTGGCTCAAGTGAGAGAAAGTGAACTATCAAAAGAAACCGTGATGGAAGCGTTAAGCTTGCTCGGAATTGACGAGGTAGGGCTAAATTCTGCCGACCGTGCTTTACTCACTGTAATTGAAGAAAAATTTAATGGCGGGCCCGTCGGCCTCAATACCCTCGCTGCCGCCCTATCTGAAGAACAAGCCACCATTGAAGATGTTTACGAACCATATTTGCTTCAGCTCGGCTTTTTGGAGCGCACTTCCCGTGGCCGTACCATTACCGAACGCGCCAAACAACATCTGCATTTGAAAAATTCACCCGAAAAAAAGTTATTCTGATAAATTTTGGCGGGTAAAAATAAACTTTTATAAGAGTAAAATTAAAAATAACTTTATGAGTGGACATAGTAAATGGTCAAAAGTAAAAAATAGAAAAGCGGTGACGGATGCCGTTAAAAGTAAAATCAACACCAAAATGGCCAAGCTTATTTCCGTGGAGATAAAAAAGGCCAATGGTGATACCAAAGCGGCCAATGTAATTGCGGTGATTAAAAAAGCCCGAGAAAATAATGTGCCGAATGAAAACATTGAACGAGCCTTAAAAAAGAATGACAATTCCGCACAAATGGAATCCATTACTTATGAAACTTACGGGCCAGGCGGAGTGGCAGTCATTATTGAAGCATTGACGGATAATCGCAATAAAGCGGCTAGTGAAATAAAACATATTTTGGTGGAAAATGGTTCGGCCTTAGCCGCTCCCGGCAGTGCCGCTTGGGCATTTGAAAAAACTACAGAGGGTTATGTGCCAAAAACTATGACTCCTATTTCGGAAGAAGACGGTGTTAAATTAGAAAAATTAATTGAAGAATTGGAAGATAATGATGAGGTGCAGGAAGTATGGACAAATGCCGAATAGAAGATGGGCGGGCGATAGGAATCGCCCGCCCACTTACCCACTTGTCTGCCTCCTGACAGACTACTGTTGTTTGAGAGAAATACAAGAAGCGGCGGACTCTTCGGCAATCACAAGGTCTTCCAGAGGTTCTACTTCCTCAAAGAGCACTCGCCTCTGCTTAACGGCCGATCGGATGAAAGATCCGAGCACCCGCCAAATCTCCGACGGGTGTTTCTGCGTCTTGGTCAGGAGAAGTTGAGTGTTGACATCTTCAACATATAACTCCTTGACCCGAGGCACCCGGTTAATGATCCGACACCTGCCTACCACATACCACCATTTGCCTTCACGAGTCAGCCCCCAAAGACTATCTTCCCCGCTTTCTCCGTCGTCACCTTTCCACATGTCACAAAGACAAAAGAAACCTTGAGTATTGAGAGGATACTCAAATGAAGACATATTTCTTGGGCACTCTCGGTTTAAAGTCTGTCCAAGAAAGAACTTCATATCTCCCAACACCCTCAGACTAATCTTACCCAAAAAAGGCACGAAAGTTGCCCGCCTAGCCTCAATCAGATCAATCCAATCCTCCATTTCCAGTGGTTCCCGACGCACAAGCCGACGCATCCCTCTGCTTTTTCCGGAAGGCATACCTTCCTCCTTTTCTCTCTTTTCTCTTGTTTTACTCCTCGGGGCGTACCCGTCAGAGACAATCCAATTTAAGCTTAGTCTTTCCCCTCTCCTTAGTCAAGGAGAGGGGTTGGGGTGAGGTTGTGTTATAATTTCTCCATGAAAATAATCGCCATTGATCCGGGATATGAAAGAGTGGGAATTGCCATCTTAGAAAAAAACGCCGGGAAAGAAGTTTTATTATTTTCCGAATGTTTTAAAACTTTAGCCACCGAAACAGCCGAGGAAAGGTTGCAATTAATTGGTGAAGAAATTTTTTCTTTAATTAAAAAATATAAGCCCGAGGCCCTGACAATTGAAACCCTTTTTTTTAAAACTAATGCCAAAACCGCGATGCGCGTATCCGAAGCCCGAGGCGTGATGCTTTATGAAGCGGCTAAAAACGGATTGTTAGTAACAGAATTTACTCCTCTCCAAATAAAAGTGGCGGTCACTGGTTATGGTAAAAGTGATAAGAATCAAGTAACGAGTATGGT
>CAZJFZ010000007.1:0-1367 GCA_964545745.1 uncultured Candidatus Saccharibacteria bacterium | reverse complement strand
AAAATTAATAAAAATAAATAAAGACATCAAACATGATGATGAATATGATGCCATCGCCGTTGGTCTAACATATTTTGCTTGTTATTAAGTTTTCCACAACTCCCACTTTTCACCCCCTTGCAAACATTTTTAAACCTGCTATTAATATAAAAAAGAAATTTATTAGCAATTAAATTTTAAAAAAATGGCCAAGAAAAAAAGCAGTGTCAGTAACAAAAAAAATACTGAAGAAAAAAAAGTTGATAGTGATTTTTCCGAAGAAGAAACTTCTAACAGTGAAGAATCCACCATTGATCCGGCTATTATTGAAGATACTTTTACCGAAGAAGCGGATGAATATAATGATACGGATTTCCTTTAAAATCTTTCTTGTAATAATTAGCTCAATATTATCTTCAAAAATCTCCTTTTCCCTATCTTAAACACACCTGTTGTAGTTACTTTTTCATTAACATCACTTATTTTAATATTTGTTTCCATTTGGCTAACCGCCCCCTCCAAAACTAAGCGCCTAAATTCTCCTTTGGATTTTACCAAACCAGCCTTAACGGCTAATTCGGACAATAACTCTCCGCTATTAGCTTTTACTTCATCTATTTGTTCTGGCACACCGCCTTCCTTAAAAGTCTTCACAAAATTTTCTTCTGCTCTATCCGCTTCTTCCGCACTATGATAAATTTTTACCACTTCTTTAGCTAATCTTACTTTTATATCCCGTGGATTAGTTCCGGCTGACATTTCTTTCTTTATTTTTTCAATTTCTTCCATTGAAACATCCGTACAGAGCTCAAACCCTAATAAAATCAAACTGTCAGGCCAACTCATCACTTTACCAAACATCTCATCTGGACTATCTTTCATAGTAATCATATTACCAGTCGTCTTCCCCATTTTTAAACCAGTAGGATCAACCAATAATTTAGTGCCAATAACAAATTTTTCTTTATTTTTTATTTTTTTTAACAAATCTCGCCCGACCAACATATTAAAAACCTGATCATTACCACCAATTTCCCCATCTACATCCATCACCACACTGTCATAACCCTGCATTAATGGATATAAAAATTCATTCAAATAAATATCCTTATCTTGTTTTAATCTTTCTTGAAACATTGATCGTTTTATAATCTGAGCGTAAGTTAAGTGTGAAGAAAGACCCAACAGTTCTTCAAAAGAAAGTTTGGCTAACCATTTGGAATTATATTTGAGTTCTGCCCCATTCCAACCAAATTTTAAAAATCTAGAAGCTTGTTTTTTATAATCTCTGGCATTATTTAGAACTTGTCTTCTGGTTAAAGGTTTCCGAACAGAAAGTTTATCTGGATCACCAATCGTGGCCGTAAAATCTCCCAATAAGAGAATAA
>CAZJFZ010000006.1:0-16149 GCA_964545745.1 uncultured Candidatus Saccharibacteria bacterium | reverse complement strand
TAAAAAACCAACTTAACAGCTCAGTGTTATTATATAAAATAATTTAAAAATAAGAAAGAGGCGATATCTGTGTTTCAAGATATCGCCTCCTCGTTGTCTGATCCTTTCCGAAGGGATCAAGGTTGAAGGATCAAGGGAACCGGAATTGCCAGACGGGCTCCGTAGTAGCCATACTCGCCGTCCGAACCCCTCCGGCCAAACCCGACATTGCCGTAGTCCGGAAGCCAGCGGCCGAGCGCGGTCTGGCCATCGGAGAGTGTCTCACTGGGGAACCATGTCCAAGTCTCCGGATCCAGATATTCCTTGGTCATCTGGTGGTAGAGACCTTGGGCAATGGCATATCCCTTGAGGGGAAGCCAGAGCTTACCGGTCTTCACCAGATTCCTGGGGGACACGCCCATCGTGTCCGTGTTTGGCCGAGGCGAGCTCTCGATGAGAAGAAGACGGGGTTCGGAAGCTTCCGATTCTTTGTACTTCATCACATCCTCTACTTCGTAAGCCTTCTTTTTGAAGTTTTTGAAGCCACCGGTGATCAGACTGTCCACCGCCTGACGATTGTTCACCTTGGGGATGAACACCGGCAGGACACTCGTCCACGAAACCGTCGTGAGTAAGCTGGGGATGAGCGAGAGGTTGAAGATCTTGGCGAGATGCACCTCCAGACCAAAGGCCTTCTTGGTGTAGTCCTCCATTGCTTTGATGTGAACTTCCGCATTTCTCGCGGTGACAACTCTGACTTTCATTTTTCTCTTTTCCTTTTCTTACTTGGGAACTTATTTACTCACGAAATCGGGGTTCTGACTTTTGTCAGACCTTGATTTATCTGTTTATTATCTTAGCATAGTTGATTATAGAAGTCAAGTATTTTTGGAGAGTTGTCAAATAAAATACCGAACTGGCCCTATATTAAGCCGTTTTTATTATCTTACCCCTTATTATGAAACTTTTTGTGAATATCACGGAGATGTTTATCTGTAACATGAGTATAGATTTGCGTAGTGATAATACTGGAATGACCGAGCATTGTTTGGACGGAACGAATATCCGCCCCATTACTAAGTAGATCTGTCGCAAAACAGTGGCGCAAAGTATGTGGAGTAACTTTATGAGTAATTCCCGCAATGGTGGCATAACGTTTGATAATTCTTTCAATGGAACGACTTGTCAAGCCTTTACTTTTTGCGGATAAGGACTGGCCATGCTCACGATTTTTATCAATAGTCACAAATAAAGCTTCCGATAAATCTTTTCGTAATTTTAAGTACTCCCGAATAGCCCCTTTGGCCTCGTCAGAGAGAAAAACAACGCGGACTTTGCCTCCTTTCCCCCGAATAGAAAACTCATCCAAATTTAAATCCAAATCTGTAGTTAATGAGCAAAGTTCAGAAACACGCAAACCAGTGGAAAAAAGTAACTCCATAATGGCCTTATCTCTGGCTCGTCGTTCCGGATCTTGTTCTTGATTTGGGGCATCAAGTAGCCGCCTTAATTCTTTCAGAGAGATTAGATCAATGGACCGTTCGCCAACTTTGGCCAACTCAATATTATCCGCCGGCAGGGAGGTGACACCTCGCCGAGCTAAAAATTTTAAAAAGACTCGTAGAGCAATCAAATAATAATTTTGGGTTTTCTTGGTCATATTTCCGCCCGCTTGGGCTCGTTCGCCAAACAAATGATAGGCCTTGGCCCCCGGCCGACGGTTCAACCAAATGCGAAAATCTCGAACTTTTTCATTAGTAATATCTTTAGGATCAGTAATTTTGGCTTGCCTAAAAAAGAAGGTCAAATAACGATTATACCGATCCACCGTTTTTAAGGCTCGGCCTTTTTCTATTTCCAAATATTCCAGAAACTGAGTTTTTAGTTCACTTAAAGTCATGTCGTACAATATTATAACACGATTTCGGCAAAAACTATTCAAATTTTTTGGTCCGGGCCCAACCAGACTCAAAAAATTCGAATGTTTCTTGCCTCATTTCAAACCTTGCATTTTTGAGAGAAATGTGCTAGACTTCTTTAATGCTTACAAAAACAAAAAAGACTAGAGTTATCAAAGAAGTAGCCGTTCATGATACGGATACCGGTTCGACTGAAGTTCAGGTAGCTATTTTGACTAAAAGAATTGATGAATTGGCCGCTCATTTGAAGAAAAATTCTAAAGATAATCATTCTCGTCGCGGTTTACTTGGGATGGTGGCTGATCGCCGAACTCATTTAAAATATTTGGAAAAGAAAAATCCAAAACGCTACTCTTCCCTTATTAAAAAATTAGGGCTATAATTGTTAGATGTTAATAAAACACAAAGATCAACGAGTTGGTATCTTTATTGATACCCAAAATCTATATCACTGCGCCAAAAATTTATACGGGGCAAAAGTAAACTTTGCCCAAGTGGTCAAGGATGCTTTGGCTGGCCGTTCACTTATTCGTGCTATTGCTTATGTCATCACCACCGAAAGTGGAGATGAAAAAGGATTTTTTGAAGCACTGACTAAAGCAGGGATTGAAACCAAAACCAAAAACTTACAAATATTTGCTGGTGGAGCCAAGAAGGCAGACTGGGATGTAGGCCTCGCCGTGGATGCCATCAAAATGGCACCAAAGCTGGACTGCATTATTATTGTCTCCGGTGATGGGGATTTTGTTCCACTGGTAGAATATCTTAAAATGAACGAAGGTTGCCAAGTAGAAGCCATTTGCTTTGGCAAATCCACTTCCGCCAAACTGATTGAAGCCGTGGATGGTTTTATGGATTTAGATGAAAATTCTCGCAAATATCTATTAGGGCCAATAGGGAGGAGATAATATTAATTTTTCAAAAAATGAAAATTAATAAAAATATTGTCCCATTAGACAGAATAGAATCAAAAATATATTTTATTCGTGGCAAAAAAGTAATGTTAGATAAAGATCTAGCAGACCTCTACCAAGTTGAAACTAGAATTTTGAATCAGGCTGTCAAAAGAAATTTAAAAAGATTTCCCGTAGATTTTTGTTTTCAATTAAATGGATTAGAAGCTCATAACCTGATATCACAAAATGTAATATCAGGTTCAAGATCACAATTTGTGATCTTGAAACAAGGCAAAAATGTTAAATATCTTCCCTTTGTATTTACCGAACAAGGAGTAGCCATGCTTTCTAGTATTCTTAAAAGCGAAAGGGCAATACAAGTAAATATACAGATTATGAGAACTTTCTCTAAAATCAGAGAAATGATATCTTCTAACAAAGAATTACGAGAAAAGATAGAAAAATTAGAAAGAAAATATGAGGGACATGATAAAAAATTTGCAATTATTTTTGAAGCAATTAGAAACCTACTAACAGAAAAGGCAAAACCAAAAAACGAGATAGGTTTTAATACAAAGTAAACTTTCACCATGGTGAAAGTTTTTAAAAAACGAATCTTTCAAATATTGGCAGTCATTCAGATTTGTTTGAATAAGTATCACAAAATACTACTGGCAATAATAAGACAGCGACCGCTTTCTTATTATTGCCAATGAATTTGATTGCAAATTTTGTGGTTTTTGCTACTCTTAAATAAGAAAAGTTCCAAGTGTCCGAAATCAAGGAGATAAGCGATGAGTAAGTGTCCGCATGGAGTATTCCTGGGTGTTGGATGTAAACACTGCCCACAAGGAGGAACAGAGTCCGCAATAAGGAAAAGTCTTGTGCGGACAGCGACTCTCATCACCAAGAAAATGGATAAGGAAGAGGACCTGACCAATAATAGCATCATGGGGAGAGATGCCGCAGTACTTATGGGGATGGCATCCAGATACTAAGCACTATGGAACAGGTCGGACGTGTACTCGCGCCCGACCTGTTCAATTCCTTTTTTATTTCTTCTATGCTATCCTAAAATAGTTGTTTTTATTAATTTAATAGCGATTTGCCGGAAGATAAGCAGTTTGGAACCATTGGTTCTAATCTGAAATCTGACGACAAATCTTTTAAGAAATTTTTAGCAAAAAGATACCTTCCAAAGCTAAGGAATCACCTTTCTAAAAATTAAAAATATTATGAAAAAGAAAGAGTTTTCAATGGAGCTTAACGGCAAGAAATTGTCCGCTGAGTTTAGTGATTTAGTAGAAAATGCTCACGGTTCTGTTTTATTAAAATACGGTAATACCGTTATTTTGGCTACTGCTGTCATTTCTAAAGAAGAAAAAGATGCGGACTATTTACCTTTGACAGTTGATTATGAAGAAAAATTTTATGCTTCTGGACAAATTTTGGGTGGTAACTTTAATAAAAGAGAGGGTAAACCATCCGATGAAGCAATTCTATCCGGCCGAGTAGTGGACCGAACAATCCGTCCTCTTTTTGATCAATGGATTAGAAATGAAATCCAAGTGGTTATAACTATTCTTTCTATTGACCAAGATGATCCAGATGTTTTGGGAGTCGTAGCTGCTTCTTTGGCCCTTGGTGTGTCAAAAATTCCTTTTGCTGGTCCTGTTTCTGCTGTCCGAATTGGTAAACACAAGACTGATGGTATGGAAATAAACCCAACTTATACTGAAAGAGAAAATGAAAACTTTGAAATTGATCTGATTGCTTGTGGTAAAGATGAAAACATCAATATGATTGAACTAGGCGGTGATGAAGCAGGGGAAAGTGTTATTGTTGACGCTCTCAAAAAAGCTTCCGAAGAAATTGAAAAAATAAATCTTTGGCAGAAAGCGGTAATTGCAGAAATTGGGGTACCAAAATTAAAATTGACAGCACCAGTAATGCCAGAGGAAATTAAAAACTTATTTACTACAAAAATTGAACCAAAACTAGAAAACTTTGTGATGAGTGGAATTCCTGGTGGATCAAAAATAGGGGAAATAATGGATCTTTGGATGAAATTAGCCAATGAAAAATATCCTGACATAAAATCTTCTTTTGCTGAACATCTTTTTGAAGAAAAAGTGGACACCATGATTCACGAACAAGTTTTGAAGAATAATAAAAGAGCTGATGGACGAGGGATTGATGAAATCCGACCACTCTTTGCTCAAGCTGGTGGAATATCACCCATTCTTCACGGCTCGGGAATATTTTACCGTGGAGGAACACATATTTTAACAGCTTTAACTTTGGGTGGGCCGTCTGATGCCCAAATTATAAATGGTATGGAGGAAAGCAACCTGACCAAAAGGTTTATGCATCATTACAATTTTCCACCTTACTCTACTGGAGAAACAGGAAAGATGGGAAATACAAATAGACGAATGATTGGACATGGTGCTTTGGCAGAAAAAGCTTTATTACCAGTTATTCCTAAAAACTCTATTTTCCCTTACACTGTGAGATTGGTGTCTGAAGCGATGTCTTCGAACGGGTCTACTTCAATGGGTTCTGTTTGTGCTTCCACGATTGCCCTGATGGATGGTGGAGTGCCCATCAAAGCCCCAGTGGCAGGTATTGCTTCCGGACTGATGATGGATAAAAAAGGTAATTATAAAGTATTAACTGATATTCAGGGACCAGAAGATCATTACGGGGATATGGATTTTAAAGTGGCTGGGACAAAAAATGGAGTGACAGCTATTCAAATGGATGTAAAAGTGGCTGGGGTGCCAATTCCAGCTTTAACAGAAGCTTTTGAGAAAGCCAAAACTGCTCGTCTAAAAATATTAGAGGTAATTTTGAAAGAAATTGCTGAACCACGAAAAGATATTTCTTCCAATGCTCCAAAAATTTTAGTTATAAAAATTAATCTAGACCAAATTGGGGGAGTGATTGGTAGTGGCGGAAAAACTATAAAAGAAATCAAAGAAAAAACTGGTGCTGATATTGACATAGAAGATGACGGCACTGTTTATTGCACTGGTAAAGATGGTTCGGCGGAAAAAGCCAAAGCCATCATTGAAGAAATGACTCATGAATACAAAGCGGGAGAAAAATTTGAAGGAACAGTGACCAAGACTACGGATTTTGGTGCCTTTGTAAAAATTGGTCAAGGTGACACTGAAGGATTAGTTCATATTTCTGAAATTGCTCCTTTCCGGGTGGAAAAAGTTGAAAGTTTGTTAAAAGCGGGGGACAAAGTGCCAGTAATGGTCAAAGGGGTGGATGAGAGAGATAGAATAAGTTTGTCCATCAAGCAAGCCGATCCTGATTGGGCGAAAAGAAAAACAAACACAACCTCACCCCGCCCTCCCCTTAACTAATGGGAGGGAGAAAACCGAATCTCCTCCCCTCATCAGATGAGGAGGGGTTGGGGGCGGTTGAAATTATGTTATAATAGTCATAGATATGCCTCCCGAAGACAATAAATTAAAAATTGGCCTTGATCCGGTGTTTAAAAGTGCTCAAAATAATCCCTCTGGTTCACAATCAATTGTTAGAACTTATAAAAGTGACTTAGAATCCGCTATACAGAATGATCATCTATCATCCATTAATATTGCTATTGCCGAAAGCAAAAAAAAACAAGAGGAAGCTGAAAATAAAATAGAAGAAGTATCAGAAAACGAATATTCTAAAAGCAAAATTATTATCTTTATTAGTATACTTTTAGTTATCATCGGAATAATAGCTCTAGTAATAACTTATTATCTTAAAAGTCCCAATGTGAGCAAAGTGACTATCACTTCCGAATTGCCATCTATGATTACCACGGAATACAAAGAAGAATTAAATATTGGAACAATCATCAAAGATAATTTAGCCAAAGCCCTTTCAAGTAAACTCAACGACACACAAATTCCAGTAAATAATATTTATAATGTCTATCTGACCACCGGTACTAGTTCCAGACAATTAATAAGTTCCGCAAATTTTATTTCTATGATAAAGTTTAATATGCCTGATATGGTAAAAAGAACTCTTTTACCAAATTTTATGATTGGTTCATATTCCTTTAGCCAAAATTATCCCTTTCTTATTTTAAAAACTTCTTCCTTTGAAAATTCTTATGCGGGAATGCTCGCTTGGGAAAAAGATTTGTCAAAAGATTTTCAACTTTTATTTCGCCTGCCGGGTTATGAAAACTCTGGAAGCTTACTTGATGAATTGACCCCCGCTACCAGCACCAAAAAATTTGAGGATGGAGTGATTGTTAATAAAGATGTTCGCTTTTTGCAAGACAATAACAATAATACAATTCTTCTCTATGGCATAATTGACAAGGAAACCATTATTATCACGGTTAGTGACACCGCTTTTAAAGAAATTATTGATCGTCTTAATAAAGAAAAAAGCTTGAAAAGATAGCGGAACAAGGTCTCTCCTTAGCTTTGGAAGGTGAGTCCTTGTTCTTCACTCTCTTTATGTTAATATAAAGGTATGGAAACAAATAAATATAAAAAACTTTTGGAAGAGGAGAAGGGGAAATTATTAAAAGAGCTTAACACTGTCGGTAAAAAAGATCCCACCAGCCCGAACGGTTGGGAAGCGGTAGAAACAGATATGGATTCTGATTCTGCTGATGATAATGAAACGGCTGATGAAATGGAAGAACTTGGTGAAAACGAAGCAATCTTAGAAAAATTGGTAATACAATTAAAATTAGTAGAGCAAGCTTTGGAAAAAATAAAAGATGACACCTACGGTCAGTGTGATGTCTGTGGGGAAGAAATTTCCACCGCTCGTCTTGAGGCCAACCCCGCTTCCGTGACTTGTATTGAGCATACTAAGTAATGAAAGAACTTCGGTAGATTTTATGTTTCAGCTAAACAAACTGAAAACTTGAGGTTCCAGTTTGGCACCTCAAGTTCAGGGTTCCAAATTGGTATCTTGAACCACGGTGGCAGAAGACATAATCCTTATGTTTTTACTGAAGAAGGAGTAGCAATGCTTTCCAGTGTTTTTAATAGTAAAAATGTTCTAAAACACCTCGTTACCGAAAAAGAAAGGCCCAAAACCGAAATTGGTTTTAGAACAAAATAGTTTGTGGAAAGAGGATAAAGGGATAAAGCGTGGCTTTGTCAGAAATATCTTCTTTTTTACAGCCCCGCCATTGCTGTAGATACCAATGACACCTGATTGTCTGTTAGAGTCACCGAATATGCCACTATTGCTTGTTCAGTTCCATCTAAATACCTTGGAAAGGTATTATCTGCCATGCGCAAAAGGAGCAAGGTATCAGTAGAAGTAAATGCTGATGTAGATATAGTAAGAATTTTAGTGCCATTAAGGTATGCTCCTATTCCAGATATAGCAACAACACCAGAACCAAATGGCGTAATGCCTGTGTCCGTATAATCATAACTCCCAAAACGCCAAACTGTATATCCTTGCAATCCAGTAAAACTTGGATAAACATGGATCTGTTGAGCAGGTGATCCGCCAGGCGAATTACCAAACGGAACTGATGCTTGGTTTTAGGTGAAGTGAGGGGTGACATGGGGATAGTATACTAGAAGTTAACCTCCCTCCCCGACAAGGGGTGAACACAAAATGGCAAGGTGGCACCTTGCCGTGATTAGTGTCAAGGTTCAACCTTGACACGGGTGGAGTTAGTGAGAGATTCACCATGGTGAAAGTTTAATAATATGAAAATAATTTATTTATATTTTATGTTATACTAATTAACATTATGGGATTTGCAAAAACTTATAGCGCTCAGCCGAGTGTGCTGGGTGCCAGAATAATTGATGTGGAAGTGGATATTTCCAAAGGTTTGAATAACTTAACTATAGTAGGATTGGGTGACAAATCAGTAGGAGAAAGTCGAGACAGAATATCTGGAGCCATTAAAAATTCAGGTTTTAAATCACCCAAACAAAGCAATCAAAAGGTAGTAATCTCTCTTGCTCCTGCTGATTTGAAAAAAGAAGGACCAGTTTTTGACTTGGCAATGGCCATTGCTTATCTCACAGCAAATGAAGAACTATTTTTCAATCCAGAAGGAAAAATCTTTCTTGGTGAACTGTCTTTAGATGGAAATTTAAGAAAAATCAGTGGTGTTTTACCCGCCGTGGCCGAAGCCAAGAAAAAAGGTTTTACGGAAATTTATTTACCTAAGGAAAATGCTCGCGAAGCAGCTTTGATTTCCGATATTTTAATTTATGGCGCCAACACCTTGGAAGAAGTAATCACACATTTAACTTTGGGTGAAAAAAGTGAAGAAGAAGTTGATCCAGAAATTTTTGAAGCGGAAGAGAATAAAAAAGATATTGCCGGTCAACTAATAAATCGTTTTCATAAAAATTCTAGAAAGATTTCCGTTCAACCCAAAACAAAAATAGATTTGCCCGATGAAGAAAATGAGATTGACTTCTCTGATGTGGTAGGGCAAGAAAGTGCCAAACGCGGTTTGGAAATTGCGGCAGCTGGTGGGCACAATATTGCTATGTATGGCCCACCCGGTACTGGTAATACAATGCTCGCCAAAGCTTTTTCTGGCATTTTACCACCTTTATCTTTTGAAGAAATTATTGAGATTACTGGGATTCACTCTGTGGCTGGTACGCTCAAAGGTGACCTAGTCAGTGTTCCTCCTATTCGGGCTCCACATCACACTGCCTCCTATGTTTCACTTGTTGGTGGCGGAACAATACCAAAACCGGGGGAAGTGACTCTGGCTCATCGTGGAGTATTATTTTTAGATGAATTTCCAGAATTTGAAAAGAAAGTATTGGAAACTTTACGCCAACCACTAGAAGAAAGGGAAATCAGCATCGCTCGGGCTCGTGGTTCCATCACTTTTCCAGCCAATTTTATTTTAATTGCCGCTATGAATCCTTGTCCCTGCGGTAATTACGGTTCTAAAACTAAAGAATGCATTTGCCGAGCAGTTGATTTGCTAAAATATCAAAGAAAGTTATCTGGACCAATTATGGACCGCATTGATATGTGGGTAGAAGTTTCCCAAATTAATCATGCAGATTTATCTGGCCGAAAAAGTGATAATCAAACAAAAAACAATCCTAAAATTCGTGCTCGTATATCCACCGCCAGAGAAAAACAAAAAACTCGCTTTGCTAAATTAAAAAGAAAAGTCAAAACTAATAGTGAAATGAACTCCAAAGACATCTCCAACCTGATTGAATTATCACTAGAAGTAAAAAAAATCTTGGATCAATCCGCCGTCAAACTGGATCTCTCCGCTCGCGCTTATCATCGAGTCATCAAACTAGCCCGTACAATTGCTGACTTGGAAAAGAGAGAAAATATTGAACTACCACATATCTTAGAAGCCTTGCAATATAGACCGAAAAACTAAAAAGGATTTTTAGCTCCACGAATTTCAAAATGTAAATGTGGACCGGTAGATTTACCAGTATTGCCGGAATAACCAATGAGCTGTCCTTGACCCACAATTTGTCCTGCCAGAACAACCGGATAATTTAAGTGTCCATAAACAGTTTGGGTATTATTGGCATGTTGGATGACAATATAATTTCCATAACCACCATTATAACCAGCGCTTTTACTTATAATTATTGTACCAGCGGCCGAAGCATAAATAGAAGTACCAATTGGCATACCATAGTCTACTCCATTATAACCATGCAAACCTTGAGTCTTGTGACCTCCAACAAAAGGTTTGGTATAGTAACCGTCAAAAGATGGCCCACCGGTCGAAGTAATCAATTTTGAAGCGCTGGAAGAAACCACTGATGGTCTGATAGAAGAAGAAACTTGACCATCAGGAATGATAATTATATCTCCAATTGCCAGTTTGGCAGTACTTTTCAAATCATTGAACATAGCAATTTCTGTCAAATCGCCACCATACTTTTTAGTAATAGAACTTAGGGTATCACCAGAAACCACAGTGTGCATTACTCCAGACATCGGCAAGATAACTAATTCTTGACCAATTTTAAGAGCTGAGCTTCTGGTCAAGTCATTAGCCCATAAAATAGTATTAACAGAAACATCAAACATTTTCGCCACTTTAGCCAAAGTATCACCACTTCTCACTATATAAATACTAATTTGACCATTAGAATTACCAAATTCTTCCGGCGCAATATTTAACGGCCCAACTTCCGACAATAAAGCTTCACCACCATCAATCATCACCTCTGAACCGGTTTTGAGGGAAAGGTCAAAGTTGATTGCCGGTTCCGGCAGTAAAATATTTTGTGAATTAGATTTAATAACTGTCTCTGTTTGAGCTGAAACATCTTGACTGGAAAAAATATCTGTGAAAAAAGACAAGATACCGGCATGAGTGACTGTTGGCATAATAAAAAAACCAAAAATTAACACCGGCATGACAAAAAACTTTCCCAAAGAAAAGTTAAGACTAGAGACTATTAGAGTTTTTAATTTAAAATTCATAATAAGGTGGCTGTAAGACCGGAATTTCTGTCAATCTTCAGTAAAACTTCATAAAGATCAAAAAACCACTTGTTCCTATATAGTATCAGAAAGATACACAAAAATCAAGGGTAAAGTGGATAAGTTGTGGATATGCTATAATCAACTAATGGAGACAAAAAAGGCAGAAAAGGGGCATTTAGATGGCCTAAATAACCCTCAAAAAGAGGCAGTTTTACATACTTCTGGGCCACTTTTGATTTTGGCGGGAGCAGGAGCAGGTAAAACAAAGACTATCACCTGCCGAATAAGGCATTTAATTAGCCTTGGAATAGAACCACGAAACATTTTGGCTATTACTTTTACCAATAAAGCAGCTAAGGAAATGAGAGACAGGATAATAGGGATAATGAAAGATGGGGAAAAACCGTTTATTAGCACTTTTCACTCTCTAGGTGTCCATATTTTAAAGGAAAATAGCCGAGAAATCGGTTTGACTCGTCACTTTTCCATTTTTGATAAAAGTGACTCCCAAAAAACCATAAAAGACATCCTCAAAGATATGAATTTGGACACCAAGCAGTACGAACCGAGAAAAATTTTAAATATGATCTCCCGATCCAAAGGTGATTTAAAAACGGCCGAAGATTTTGCGGAAAGTATCCGGGGAGAGAATTTTACTGCCTTTCATAGTTTGGTTTCGCAAATTTGGACAGAATATGAGAATAGACTCAAAAAAGAAAAAGCTTTAGACTTTGACGACCTTCTACTCAAGACCTATAAACTACTAAAAAATAAACCAGCAATTTTGGAAAAGTACCAGACTCTTTGGCCTTACATTCATATTGATGAATATCAAGACACTAATCAAGTTCAATATATGACGGTCAAACTTTTGGCGGAGAAAAATAAAAATCTCTGCGTGGTGGGGGACATTGATCAAAATATTTACAGTTGGCGGGGAGCGGAAATGAAAAATATTTTAAATTTTGAAAAAGATTATCCTCAAGCCAAAATAATTTTACTGGAAGAAAATTATCGTTCCACACAAAATATTTTAGCGGTGGCTAACAGTATCATCAAAAAAAATACTAATCGTGTAGAAAAAAATCTTTTTACTAAAAATGATGAGGGAGAAAAAATTTCTCTCTATGTTGGATTTAATGAAACCGAGGAAGCTCAATATATTGCCAATAAAAGTAAAGAATTAATTGCTTCTGGTGTTTCAGCTAAAGAAATTGCTGTCCTCTATCGGGCCAACTTTCAATCTCGCGCTTTGGAGGATGCTTTTTTGTCGCAAAGTGTTCCTTATCAAGTTCTCGGCACAAAATTTTTTGAGAGAAAAGAAGTTAAAGATGTTATTTCTTTTATCCGCGCCGGACTTAATCCGGATAGTTTGACGGATATAAAAAGGATCATCAATGTGCCAGCTCGGGGAATAGGAAAAGTAACCATTCTAAAAATCTTTTCTGACCAAAAAGAGGGCTTACCAGCTGGTGTTAAAATAAAAGTAAATCAGTTTTTTAATTTATTGGCCGAGATAAAAAAAAGGGCTGAAGAAAGTAAACCATCAGAAGTAATTAAGTTTGTTATTAAAGAAAGTGGTCTAGAAAAAGAGTTAAAAGACGGAAACGATGAAGATAAAGAAAGGTTGGAAAATATGCGTGAATTAGCCACTTTGGCTGTTAAATATGATTATTTACCACTTGGCGAAGGAATAGAAAAATTAATTGAAGAAGCCGCTTTGGCTACGGATCAAGATAGTTTGGAACTGCCCGCAACCGGAAATCGGCAGGCGGGAAAGAACGAAAATGCAGTAAAATTAATGACCGTGCACGCCGCTAAAGGTTTAGAATTTGATTTTGTTTTTATCACCGGGCTGGAAGAGGATTTATTTCCACATCAAAGAATGAATACTGCAAAAAACAAGGAAGATGGTGAGGAAGAAAGGAGATTATTTTATGTGGCGCTTACCAGAGCACGGAAAAAGATATTTTTGACTTACGCCAATACGCGGACAATTTTTGGTTCCAATCAAACAAATATTCCGTCACAATTTATCAGCGATATTGAAGAAGGTTTTATAGAAAATGATCAAACATTTGAATATCGGGAAAAAATTGTGTATCTTGAGTTGTGAGGGTATCTTCTCGGAAGAAATTATTTAATTTTAAAAGTCCTCGGATCTCCTCGTCAGAACTTCGGCCAGACATTTTAAAATCAAACAATTTCTTCCTCAAAGAACAAAAACATGAACATCAGACCAAAAAAATCACTCGGACAAAATTTCTTAAAATCTAAAATTGCTTTACAAAAAATGTTAGAGGCAGGTGAAGTAAATGAGCAAGATATTATTTTAGAAGTTGGACCCGGAAAAGGAATATTAACAGAAAAACTTTTAGCTAAAGCCAAAAAAGTAATCGCCGTGGAAAAAGATGATCGGCTAATTTCTTTTTTACAAGAAAAATTTGCGGGAGAAATTTCTGCCGGTAAATTAGAAATTATTCATGGTGATATTTTGGAAATACCAAGGTCAGACCTTTCTGCAGATTTAAGGTCTGACCTTGGTATTTCCTACAAAATAATCGCCAATATTCCTTATTACATCACCGGACAATTTTTACGAAAGTTTTTAGAAAGTGATTATCCGCCGGAAAAAATAGTGGTGATGGTACAAAAAGAAATCGCTCAAAGAATTATTGCTAACGACCCGTCTCAACGCCGAGCAGGCAAAAAAGAAAGTTTGCTCTCCATCAGTGTCAAAGTTTTTGGCCAGCCCAAAATGATTATGAAGGTGGACAAAAACAATTTCTCACCCGCCCCCAAAGTGGATTCCGCTGTCCTTTTAATCTCTAATATCTCCAAAAACTTCTTTATTGATAATAAAATCTCTGAAAAGGACTTTTTTGCCATTTTACACGCCGGCTTTGCTCATAAAAGAAAAATTCTTTTAAGTAATCTTAAGACTATATTTAAAGCCGTGGATTGGGAAAAAGCTTTTATTAAAGCCAATATTTCTGTCAAAACTAGGGCGGAAGATCTATCACTAGAGAATTGGAAAAAACTTTTGGCTAAATAAAACAAAAAAGGCTGGTTTTTAAAAACTATTCTTGTTATAATTTAGAACAGTATGTATAAATATCTTCCTTCAAAAAGATTTTCTTTTATTATGTTGTCCATCATTTTAGCCCTTGGTATAATTTACCTTTTTTCTTTCTTAAAAGAAAAACAAATTGAACAAAAAACACTTTCCGTAGAGACCAAAACCAAAATACAGGAATTTATGGCCATTGATTCTGATGGTGACGGAATGAAAGACTGGGAAGAAGCTTTGTGGAAGACTGATCCTAAAAAAATGGACACGGATAATGATGGGACAAATGACGGGGAAGAAATAAGGTTAAATCGAGATCCTTTGAAACAAAATATCAATCTCGCCAATCAAACTCCGAGTGATAAAATAAGCGAAGAAGTAATTGCTGCTGATAAAAAAGCTCAAACTGAATTTGCCAAACTAACTGAAACAGAAAAGTTAGCTCAAACCTTTTTTTCACAATATTTAGCCTCCAAAAGCGAGAGTCCTTTAGACACAACTAGCAAACAAGTTATTTTAGATACAGCTATTTCTATGGCGGAAGTTCCTAATCAACCAAAATATACTCTAACTAGCCTAAAAATAAACGATAAAATAGACTCCACTATCCTAAAAGAATATGGTAATTCTTTGGGTCAAGCTTTTTTTACAGGAACTGCTACTGAAATTGTGGATAATGAAGTCGCTATAATGAATAAAGTGATGCAAACTAACGATGAAAAAGTTTTAAAAGAACTTGACCCAATAATAGAAAGTTATCAAAAAACTATTAATAAAATATTGTTAATTAATGTTCCCAGAGAAGTTACTTCCCTTCATTTGAGCTTTTTAAATGATTTGGAATCAATAAAATCCGACATTGAAAAAATGAAATTACTTTTTAGTGACCCAGTGCAATCCATGGCTGGAATTGGGGAGTATCAAAAAGTAAAAGCTAACTTATTAATAGATTTGGCAGACATCAAAGACTATTTTAACCAAAAACAAATAAATTTTAACCAAAGTGAATATGGCTATATCCTGCTAAATATTATATAATTTGACTATGTTATTAACTTTTTCAAAAAAAGTAAAGATAATTTCTACAATTCTAATTTTTTCTTTAATTTTTAGTTTATCACCTATCTTTGCTTTAAAATCTGAAGCTCAAATTGCTGGACCAGTCGCCGGGGCCGGTATTGTAGCTGCCGCCAAAGTACAAAATGAAATTACCTGTTTTCCAACATATCTTGGATCTGGTTATCCATGTGACCGAGGTGTCCGTTGGAATACTTTACAAATATTATCCTCTTCTGTCGGTGTCGGACCAGGAGTGGCTCAAAAAGAATCAGTTTGGGATTCCCTTGCTTATTTTGCCGGTCGAATCTTAGTCAGACAAATAACCCAAAGTATTGTGGACTGGATTAATTCTGGTTTTGAAGGTAATCCGTCTTTCGTTCAAAATCCACAAAAGTTCTTAACTGGTGTGGCTGACCGAACCATTGGAGAATTTATCTTTGGTTCAGATTTAGCTTTCCTGTGTGACCCTTTTAAAATAAATGTTCAATTATCTCTTGGTTTACAATATCGTCCTTTCAAAGATCAAATAAACTGTACTTTAACAGGAATCTTAAAAAATACGGAAAATGCCTACAATGATTTCACCAGTGGTAACTTTATCAATGGTGGTGGTTGGGATTCTTGGCTTCAAATGACCACTATTCCCCAAAACAATCAATTAGGAGCAATGATTTTAGCTCAGGCAGAAATGGATGCTCGAATTGGAGACATACAATTAGCAAAAAGAGATGAATTAAATTGGAGTGGTGGTTTACTCTCTATGAAAAAGTGTGTTAGTATA
>CAZJFZ010000005.1:11936-18046 GCA_964545745.1 uncultured Candidatus Saccharibacteria bacterium | reverse complement strand
GCTTTTGGTTCCGGAAGTGAAGATAACGGATTAAATGATCCGCGTCGATGTGGCATTCTTATGTTTTTGGCGGTCGCAAGGATCGCTTCAATGTCATCGTCCTGCATAACAAGCAAGAACATACGCTTGCCGTCGGAACAAGTCTAGCGGAGTCATATTTGCTTAACTTTTCCGAAGTTAAGCAAATCGTTCTAGGCTCGCAAATTTCGTCAAACCGGTGGGCTATAGTCGCAAGAGGTGTCAAAGGTCTATCCGGTGTGCAAAGCTCGCCACAAGGGCAGACAAGTGGCAACAACGTTTTACTTTTTGGCTAGGAGGAGGTCGTAGTTGTAAAACTTGGCAACTTTCTTGATGTTATTCATTTTTTCGCGTAAAGTAACCATATACTCTTTATCCTCGAGCACTGTTATAAGACCCGACAGTGCCTGACCCAGTGTTTATCTTAAGTAATAAAACCTTTAATTTTTTAGATGAATCTGATTGAAGAAAAAGCAATAAAGATAAATAATAAACTGTAATTTGTCGTTTTATTTTGCTATAATTTCCAAATGTTAAGTATTCTCGGAATTATTTTAGGAATAATCGGCTCGGTTGCTCTATTTTTATTTAGTGTCGTTTCTTTTGGAAATGAAATTAAAAAAACAGCGGGACAAAAAATAAAGTCCTTGTTATCTTCTCTGACCTCAAATCCTATAAAGGGTATTATTTTAGGAACTGTATCCACGGTCATCCTTCAGTCAAGCTCTGCTACTTCGGTTTTAATAGCTAGTTTGGCTGATGCTGGTTTTATTTCTTTTTATAATACACTAGGTGTAATCTTTGGAGTTAATATCGGGACGACAATCACATCCCAGCTTGTGGCTTTCAATGCGATGGCAATATCGCCATTTATAATCCTATTAGGTCTTATTGTCTATTGGTGGGGTAATAACTTCAAAAAATATGCCAAGCCGATAATATATTTTGGTCTGTTATTCTTTTCTATTTATTTGATTTCAATTTTTGTTTCGCATATAGACCAAGAATTGCTAGGTTCATTTCTTTCAATTACTTCTAACCCCATCCTCGCCATTCTAATCGGAGTAATTGCTTCGGTTGTGTTTCAATCAAGTAGCGTTGTATCGGGTATTGTTCTAGTCTTGGCTGGTATCGGTCATATAAATCTTACTCAATCCGTGGGCTTAATTTTGGGAGCAAATATCGGGACAACCTCTACTGTTATTATTGCTTCTCTGGCAATGGGCAAGGAGGCAAAGAAAGTCGCTCTCTCACATTTCCTGTTTAATTTTATAGGGGTAATTATTCTGCTTCCTTTTCTCGGTTATTTTTATAAGATTGTTCAGTGGTTGGATGGAAGTGTCGTGCATCAGGTGGCAAATATCCATTTAATTTTTAATGTTGTCTGTGCGATAGTTTTCTTGCTGGTAATTAAGCCGTTTTCGGTGTTAGTCGGTCGTTTAATTAAATAGTAAATTGTGTCTACCACAGTACCCCAGTTTATTTTATGTTACACTAGCTGGGTGAAAAGATTTTTTACAATGTTATTTTTTGTGGTTTTTTTCTTTGGTATTTTTAGTGTGTTTGAAGCAGAAGCGGCTAGTTATGAACGGTTGTTTTATTTCCGTGAGGGGGCTAATGCCAGAAAATCTTTTTTTACTCATCCACAGGATATTGATATTTTTGCCCCGCAGAGTTATCAAGTGGATGAAAATAATTTTTTAGTTGGTAGTGTTAAAGCTGATCTTTTGTCTTTTGCTAAAAAAAATAAAATAAAGGTGATGCCTCTTCTGACTAACGGGGCTTTTCATGCTACTACCAGTCGAAATTTTCTTGATGATATAGGTAAACAAATTACTTTAATAAATAATTTAGTCTTGGAAGCTAAAAATTTTAATTATATTGGTTGGCAAATAGATTTTGAACAAATGGAGTTGGCTTATCGAGATAAATTTTCTGAATTTATTGAGAGAGCTTATAGAATTTTTCAACTTAATAGTTTAAAATTGAGTGTGGCAGTGATTGCTCAAGTATCAGAAAATCCCCTGGACTATCCAAAAGATTTATGGAACCGAATAATCGGAGTTTATGATTATGTCAGATTAGCTTCTAGTACAGATTTTATTAGCATTATGTCTTATGATGATCCAAATTCTATTGGGCCGGTGGCGGGTTTTGCTTGGTTACAAAAAGTAATTGATTTTAGTCTAAATAAAATTCCTAAAGAAAAATTATCTATTGGTTTGGCTTTTTATTATTGGCAGTGGCGAGATCTGGATAGTAAAAGAACGGGGATTGGTGGTAATGAAGGAATAAATAATATTATAAAAAAATATCCAGTAGCTTATCACTATAGTTTAGAAGAACAAGCCCCATATTTTCATTATTGGAGCAAAGATGGTAAAGGTTATACTATCTGGTATGAAAACGGAAAAAGTATTGGACAAAAAATATCCTTACTAAAAAAATATAAATTGCGAGGTTTTTCTGCTTGGGCGCTTGGCTTGGAGTTACCGAGCGTGTATACTGTGATGAAGTAATTTATGTTTTCATATTTGGAACAAATTTTAATTTCTTATGCTAGTCATGCCCACCTGACAATTTTTTCTTTTGTTGTTTCTTTTATTGAAGAAATGATCCCGCCGATTCCCTCTGTTACTGTAGTATTAGTTGCTGGATCTATGGCCTTGGTTCAGGGATATACTATTTACGGCTTAATTATCTTGTCTATTTTTGGGGCTTTGGGAAAAACTTTTGGGGCCTGTGTGGTTTACTTTGTGATCGATAAAGTGGAAGATCTTTTAGCGAACAAAATAATAAAGTTTTTTGGCGTTTCCCATGAGCAGATAGAGTCTTTAGGTGCTAGTTTAGGTCATGGTTCAAAAAATTATCTGATCTTGATTATTTTACGAGCTTTACCAATTGTCCCTAGTTTTCTTATTTCTGTTGGTGGTGGTTTATTAAAAATTCCTTTCAAGGTATTTTTTATTACCACTTTTATTGGTTCAATTTTTAGAGATTTTGTCTATATTTATTTGGGATACATCGGAACCAATGTAGTTATTTCCTTTTTTATTAAAAAGACAACAACTATTGAGTCAGCTATTCAGGTCATAGCTGTTCTTGGAATTGTTACTTTTCTCGGTTATTTATATTATCGTCGTAGGAAAAATAAAATTTAAGTTTGTTTATTAGCATTATTTAATTTTATAAAAATATGAAATCATTTGTAAAAAATATTGAAGAAGCAACTTTGGAAAATGATAATTTTAGAAAAGTACTTTATACTGGTACTTATGGTCAAGTGGTGTTGATGTCACTTTTGCCAAAAGAAGAAATTGGTATGGAGGTACATGAACACACGGATCAATTTTTTCGTTTTGAGCGCGGTGAAGGAAAGGTTGTAATCTCTGGTGAGGAATTCCATATCTCTGATGGTTTTGCGGTGGTGGTGCCGGCTGGCGCTCAGCATAATGTGATAAATACTTCAGATGATAAAGATCTAAAGTTATATACCATCTATATGCCTCCACATCATAAGGATGGCGTGATTCATAAAATTAAAGCCGAAGCGGAAGCGGATACAGAAGATCATCTATAGGTTTTTAATGGGTCAAATTCCTCCACAACTATTCTCTCCGTTTAACGGCAGACCTAATCACTCCGAGAATGTTCTGGAGGAATTTGAAGTAGAACTTTTTAATTAATGAATATAAAAAATATTGAAATTTTGAAAAAGGGTGGGGTGGGAGTGATACCCACAGATACTATTTATGGTTTGGCTTGCTGTGCTTTTTCTAAGGAGGTAGTGGTTAGAGTTTTTAAGTTAAAAGAACGGGATGAAAACAAACCGTTAATAATCATAATTTCTGATATTTCTGATCTAGAAAAATTTGGAATAAAAACTTCTCTTAAACAAGCGGAATTTATTAAAAAATATTGGCCGGGAAAGGTAACTGTTATTTTTGAAGTGTCTAAAGAATTTGAATATCTAGATAAAGGTTTAGGGTTGGCTATTCGTTTGCCAGATAATGAAAAAATCAGAGAATTTTTAAAACAAACTGGTCCATTGGCAACCTCTAGTGCAAATATCCAAGGTCTACCACCAGCCAAAAATATTACAGAGGCAAAAAAATATTTTGGCCCGCCGACAGGTCGGGTAAATGATGGAGTGGGTTTTTATGAAGATGGGGGAGAATTAGAATCCCTACCTTCCACTTTGGTAAAAATAAATGGTGATAAAATTGAAATCCTGCGCCAAGGCATTGTAAGGTTAGAATAAATAGCTAGCAATAATAAGAAAGCGGTCGCGGTCTTATTATTGCTAAATAGGGATAGGGACTTTTGGGGGATTTTCTGCTATATTAAATAAATGGAAATTAAAATATTAACCACTAAAGCTAGTCAGGATTATGAATTGCTGGATTCGGGGGAGGGGGAAAAACTGGAGCGGTTTGGGCAATTTATTTTACGCCGACCAGATCCACAAGCTCTGTGGTCAAAAAGTTTGGAAGAAAAAGAATGGAAAAAAGCCAGTGCTTCTTTTGAACATATTGGTGAAGGTGGAAAATGGAGGAATAAAGAAAGTTTGCCTAAAGAGTGGGTGATTGAAATGCCTGCCCGACAATCAGACGGGGGAGATTTGAAATTTTTAATTAAACCAACTGCTTTTAAACATACTGGACTTTTTCCGGAGCAGGAACCAAATTGGAAGTGGATTGTAGAAAAAATCAAAAATCAAAAATCAAAAATCAAAGTTTTGAATCTTTTTGGTTATACCGGTGGAGCTACTTTGGCGGGACTTATGGCTGGGGCGGAAGTGACTCATGTGGATGGTTCTAAAAGTGCTATTACTTGGGCTAAACAAAATGTTGAAGCTTCTGATTTGATGGATAAACCGGTGCGCTGGATTGAAGATGATGCTAGAAAATTTGTACAGAGAGAAATAAAAAGAGGAAATAAATATGATGCCATTATTATGGATCCACCGGCTTTTGGTCATGGGGCAAATAATGAAATTTGGAAAATTGAAGAAGATTTTTTAAACCTCTTGAATTTATGCGAAAAGATTTTATCAGATAATCCACTTTTTGTTTTGGTTAACGGTTACTCGGCTGGTTATTCTGCTATTGCTTATGAAAATAGTTTACTTCCTTTAATAAAAAAGTTTGGCGGTAATATTGAAAGCGGTGAATTGACAATTAAGGAAGCTAACTCTGATCGTCTTTTACCCGCCGGCATCTTTGCCCGTTGGTCAAAATAATTCAGATTTAGTATAAATATGTTATAATAGTAAGATGAAAAATATTCATAAGTCGTTTTTTAATTTTATAAAAGCACATAAAATATGGTCTGTTATTGGCTTTGTAGTATTGATAATTATAATTTATTTTGTTTTTAAAGGTAATTCTGGGAGCGTAAAATATGATGAAACGACTGTAATGAGAGGTTCTATTTCGGAAATCGTTAGTGTTACGGGAAATGTAAAACCTATGTCTAGTGTGGATTTAGCTTTTGAACGCGGTGGACGAGTGGATAATATAAATGTGTCGGTTGGGGATAAAGTTTATGTTGGAGAATATTTATTAAATGTGGCCAGCGCGGATTTACTGGCCAGTCTGAATCAAACTAAGGCTAATTTAAAAAAAGTTCAAGCTGGTTTTGGTGATAGTGCGGATAAAACTGCTTTAGATTTTGTTCAAGCAAAAAATTCTTTAATAAATGTTATAAAAGATTCTTATACTAAAGCTGATGATGCGGTCAGAAATAAAATATATTCTTTGTTTACAGATCCGGCCAAGTATCGGGCCAAGTTAGCTTTTTCCACCGGCTCTTTTCTACAGGAAGATATTGAAGAAGGGAAAGATACCGTTAATGATAATTTGGATTTTTGGTATTGGTCTCTTTCTGGATTAAATAATTTCTCTGATTTAGATGCTTACTATGACACAGCCAAGACAAATTTAATTTTCATAAAATCACTTCTAGATAAATGTGCCGAAGCCGTCAACAGTCTAAAAGCTGATACCTCAACTTTACAGACACAAATTGATACTTGGAAGGCGAATATTTCTTTGGCACGAACCAGTGTTAACACAGCGATTGAAACTTTA
>CAZJFZ010000005.1:0-11926 GCA_964545745.1 uncultured Candidatus Saccharibacteria bacterium | reverse complement strand
GTACTTTTGATCAATACAAGACAAGTAGCTTATCGGTAAAGATTTCTCAGAATGATACTTTGGCTGAGGAAGCGGGTATTGAACAAGCCAAGGCTCAAGTGGCAGCGGCGGAAGCGGAATTAGCCAAGACTGTTATTCGTTCACCAATCAGTGGTGTGATAACTAGTTTGGAGGCTAAATTAGGAGAAATTGTACCAGCAAATAAAAATATAATTTCCGTGATTTCTTATGGTGATTATGAAGTGGAGGCCTTTGTGCCTGAAGCAGATATTGCTAAAGTAAAAAATGGAAATTTGGCTACTACCACTTTAGATGCTTATGGTAGTAATATAAATTTTGAAACAATTGTTATAAAAATTGATCCATCAGCCACGGTGATTGATGGTGTGCCAACTTATAAGGTGACTTTAAAATTTACCAATAAGGATGAGAGAGTGCGGTCAGGGATGACAGCTAATTTGGATATTTTAACAAATAAAAAAGATGATGTTTTAATTTTACCTAATCGAGTGCTGATAAATAAAGAAGATGGTAAGTTTGTTTCAATTCTTAATCCACTAGATGTTAGTGAAATTATAGAGAAAAAAATTGTTACTGGTTTGCGTGGATCTGATGGCAATATTGAAATATTGTCTGGTCTTGATGAAAGAGAAAAAGTTTTGTCTTTGATAAAATGATTTATGAATATTATTCAGGTAAAGAATTTAGGTAAAGTCTATGATAATGATGGAGTAAGAACTGATGCCTTGCGTGGAGTATTTTTTGATATTAAAAAAGGAGAATTTGTGGCCATTATGGGTCCTTCTGGTTCTGGTAAATCAACCTTGCTTCAAATTTTAGGTTTGCTTGATGATTATACGAGTGGAAGTTATCTTTTTTTAGATAAAAGTATAAAAACTTATAATCAAAAAGAAATAGCTAAGATTCGGAATGAAAAAATGGGTTTTATCTTTCAATCCTTTAACCTTTTGCCAAAGGCCACAGTTTTGGAAAATGTTAAATTACCTTTATTATATTCTGATAAACCAGAAAATGAATGGGAGAAGCTGGCTCGCGAGGCGGTTATTGCTGTTGGTTTGGAACATCGTATGTTCCACGAGGCAAAAATGTTATCGGGTGGAGAAAAACAGCGAGTGGCTATCGCCCGGGCTTTGGTGAATGGCCCAGAAGTGATTTTTGCGGATGAGCCAACAGGGAACTTGGATTCTAAATCCGGTCAATCGGTGATTGAAATTATTCAAAAGTTAAATAAAGAACTTGGTCACACTGTTATTTTAATTACGCACGAAACTTACACTGCCGAATATGCGGAGAGGATTATTCGTTTACACGATGGGGAAATTGAGAGTGATAAACAGGTGGAAAATCGCCGAGTAGAAGGCAAAGATTTTATAAAATAAAATATGAAATTTAGATATAGTATAAAAACCGCGGTTAATGGTTTGAAAACGCATAAAAGCCGTTCAGCTTTGACCATTTTAGGTATTGTTATTGGTATTACCTCCATTATTTTAATAATGTCTTTGGGGACAGGGGCCAAGGATTTGATTTTGGCTCAAGTTCAAGGTTTAGGAGCAAAAAATGTTATTGTCTTGCCCGGTAAAGAGCCGAGTGGCCCAAGTGACTTAGCTTCTCTTTTTGCGGATTCATTAAAACAACGGGAGTTGGATGCTTTGAAAAACAAAAATAATGTACCTAATGGTCGGATGGTGATGCCTATTGTCTTTGGTTCGGAAAGTGGGGTTTATGGTAGCGAGGTTTATAAATTTTCTCTTTTTGGTTCTGGAGAATTAATGGAAACTCTTTTTGATCTTAAGCCAGAAAAAGGTTTCTTTTTTACTGATGAAGATGTAAAAAGTAAGGCCAGTGTCGCTGTCCTTGGCTCAAAAGTAAAAGATAAACTTTTTGGTTCAGATGAAGCGGTGGGGGAAAAGATCAGGATCAAAAATACTTCGTTTAAGGTCATTGCTGTGTTGCCCAAAAAAGGACAATCCTCTTTTATAAATTTTGATGAGGCGGTAGTTATACCATATACCACCATGCAACAATATATTTCTGGGACAAAATATTTTAATCGGATTGTAGTAGAAGCTGATTCGGAAAAAAATATTGATATTGTGTCTCAAGATATTAAAAAAACTCTTCGTGATATGCACAATATTACAGATCCCAGTAAAGATGATTTTTTTGTGTCAACACCAGCAGAGGTGGCAGAAAAACTGGGAACAATTTTTAATGCTTTAACAATATTTTTGACAGCTATCGCTGCTATATCTCTTGTCGTGGGTGGAGTAGGGATTATGAATATTATGCTCGTATCTGTGACCGAGCGGACAAAAGAAATTGGTTTACGAAAAGCTTTAGGTGCTACAGATAATGATGTGCTTACCCAATTTTTATTGGAAGCGGTGATTTTAACGGCCACTGGTGGTTTGGTAGGAATTATTTTAGGTTCCAGTTTTTCTTTTATTGCTTCTATTTTGATTAATAAATTTGCTGGTTTAGCTTGGACATTTTCTTTCCCTTACGGGGCCGCTCTGCTTGGTCTGGTTGTTTCTAGTTTAGTTGGTCTTATCTTTGGTATTTACCCCGCTCGCCAAGCCTCACATAAAAGCTCAATGGAGGCGTTACGGTATGAGTAGAAACTTCTCTTCCCCTCATCAGATGAGGAGGGGTTAGGGGCGGTTGAACTAAGTGTGCTATACTATACATTAGTCGTTTATTAACTTAATAATATAAATATATGGATACAAATAATCAAAATGCGAATACGAGTCAAAATAATAGTTGTGGAATGGGGAGCGGGTGGAATTGGTGTAAGATGGGTCAAGGTCACAAAATAATAAAAATTATTATAATTGTTTTAGTTGCTTTTTTTATTGGCCGAATGATTTTTGGTCTTGGTTGGCATAATAATTGGAGAGGAAATGGACAAGTGGTAAATACCATTACCGTTTCTGGTAAAGGTGAAGTGGTGGTTAAACCGGATATTGCCACGGTGTCTTTTGGAGTAATAGCGGAGAACTTGGATGTGGCTAAAGCTCAAACTGAATCAGCTACAAAAATAAATAATATTATTACTTTTTTGAAGGGGAAAGGTGTCGAGGAAAAAGATATTAAAACTACCAATTATAATATTTATCCTCGTTATGACTATACTCGAGTATCTCAAGTGTATCCTTACACTAGCAAGCAAATTTTAGTAGCTTATGTCGTTTCACAAACAATAGAAGTAAAAATTAGAAAAATTTCTGATGCCGGAGTTATTCTTTCTGGCGTGGGTGAGTTTGGAGTAACAGATGTAAGTGGGCTTTCGTTTACAGTGGATAATCAAGAGACGGTTAAGGATCAAGCTCGGGATTTAGCAATTGCTGATGCTAAAGCTCAAGCTAAAGTTTTGGCTAAGGGTTTGGATGTGCGGTTAACAAAAATTGTCAGTTTTTCAGAGGCTGGTAATTACCCAATATATTATGGGATGGAAAAATCAATGATGTCTGGTATTGGCGGTGGGGATGCGGTGGCACCATCAATACCAACGGGAGAAAATAAAATTACTTCCAATGTCAGTATTACTTATGAAATAAAGTAGGGCTTGCTTTATTATTTAGAATATAGTAATCTTAAAAGACCTCGGAAACGGGGTTTTTTAATAAGAGTATAATAAAAAATATGAGCAAATTAACTGAATATTTGAAAGAAACTAAAGGGGAATTAAAGCATGTCACTTGGCCTACCAAAAACCAAGCAATTTTGTTTACAATTGTTGTAGTTGTTTTTTCTTTGGTGGTAGCTATCTTTCTTGGTGCTTTTGATTTTATCTTTACGATGGGCATCAAGTGGTTTATTTAATTTTAAATTAAAAATATGGCCAAACAAAATATACAAGAAGGAAGAAATTGGTATGCCATTCATACCTATGCCGGTTATGAAAACGCGGTGGCGAGAAATTTAAAACAAAGAATTGAATCACTAAATATGAGTGACAAGATTTTTGAAGTGATTGTGCCGATTGAGAAGAAAATAAAAATAAAAGGTGGTAAGCGGGTAGAGGAAGAAGAAAAAATATATCCCGGTTATGTTTTGGTGGATATGGCGGTGACGGATGATTCTTGGTATGTGGTACGAAATACTCCGCGGGTAACGGGTTTTGTGGGTTCGGGTGTTTATCCGGTGCCCTTAAGTAAGGAGGAAATTGATAACATTTTTGGCCGAATGAATGCTGGTACCATCAAACATAACAGCGGTTTGAAGGTAGATGATGCGGTGATTATTACCGATGGTCCGTTTAAGGATTTGGAAGGTAAAGTTAGCGAGATTGATAATGATCGGGGTAAGGTGAAAGTTTTGGTTTTGATGTTTGGTCGGGAAACTTCAGTGGAGCTTGATATGTTGCAAATCAGGTCAATTTAAGGTAGTTTAATAATAATCTGATTTGCTTCTAAATCAGATAGATTAAAAATTAATAGAAGAGAAAACTTATTTAATTTTAAAAGTCCTCGGATCTCCTCGTCAGAACTTCGGCCAGACATTTTAAAATCAAATAAGTTTTCTCTTCAAGAAACAAATGGCAAAAAAAATAACAAAAAAATTAAAGTTACAAATTCCGGCTGGTAAAGCTAATCCGGCACCACCAGTTGGTCCGGCTTTAGGTCAGGCCGGTATTAACATCGGGGATTTTGTACAAAAATTCAATGCCGCCACCGCCAAGCAAATGGGGGATATCGTGCCGGTGGAGATTACTGTCTATGAAGATCGTTCTTATGATTTTAAATTAAAAACTCCACCAGCCACTGGTTTGATTTTGAAAGCAGCGGGTGTGGAAGCTGGTTCGGGTAAACAATTAGTCAAGAAGGCCGGGACTATTACCAAAGCCCAAGTCAAAGCCATTGCGGAAAAGAAAATGCCAGATTTGAATGCTAATGACATTGAAGCGGCAATGAAAATCATTGAAGGCTCCTGCCGGTCTATGGGGGTGGAAGTGAAATAAGAAAAAGTATGTGTGGGTGGAGGTGAAAGGGTAAATTGACTTTTCTACTTTTTTTGATATTGTCTTAATTAGACACAGTACAAACACAAGAGGAACAAGGAGTAGGACAAATGACAACTGCAACACTTTTGCAGAAGGTGGTGGAGGAAGTCAAGGCCGGTCGGCTGACACCAGCAAAGTTGGTCGAGACCATTGGTGGAAATGGTCCGATTGACAACAAGGTGTGGAACTACCTTTTTATTGCGGTATGTAAATTGCCGACAATAGAGAGGATGAATTGGGACGAGTACTTCACTTCATTGGCCCGGTTGGTTGCCAGGCGGTCTCGTTACCCTGGTAGTCGGAAGAATGGTTGTGTCGTTGTTGACCAATCCCATGTAATCAAGAGCACTGGTTACAACTCTATGCCACGCACAATCAACGACAGCATACCAGAGAGGTCAGCTGAGGGTAACCGCAACGACTGGTTCTTGCATGCTGAAAGGAATGCGATTGATCTGGCTGCCAGGTTGGGTGTTTCTCTCATCAACACAACTTTCTATGCCACATGGCTACCGTGCAATAGTTGTGCTCGAAGTATTATCCAGGTTGGTGCTACCGAGGTTGTTGTTGGTGATCCTGATTTTGGTCTCAATCCGGACTGGCGCCATCGTATGAGTGTGGCGGTCCAGATGTTTGATGAGGCTAAGATCACGGTTCGTCGCTGTAATTCGGCCACAGATGAAATCTCTCTGATCAAGCATCTCTTGGCCGAGATGGACGAGAAGCTCGGACCGCCGGCGGACAAAGGTCGTCTCTAGGTCTCCTCTGTTGTAAGTAACAACCGCCACGCCCTTGAGAAAGGCGTGGCTTTTTGTTTATTTATGCTAAGATATAAAAATGATTTTAAAAATAAAAAAGGTACATCCAGAGGCAATTATTCCTAAATATGCCCATCATGGGGATGTGGGGATGGATATGTTTTCATTAGAGGACTATGATTTGAAACCGATGGAACGAAAGATTTTTCCTTGCGGTTTTGCTTTGGAATTTGAAAATGGTTATGCGGCGATTGTAAAAGATAAAGGTAGTTTACCAAAAAATGCCGGAATACATACAATGGGTGGAGTTTTTGATGCTGGTTACCGTGGGGAATATAATGCTAATTTAATAAATCTTGGAGCGGAAACTTATCATATTTCTAAGGGCGATAAAATTGCTCAATTGATTATTTATCCGGTGGTGATTGCAGAATTGGAGGAAGTAAAAAAATTATCTGATTCTTCACGAGGGGAAGGAAGATTTGGTAGTACGGGGAAGTAATTTAAATAAAATAATTAGAGCCCGGCGTCCAGTAGGACGACGGGCTCAGTACCTCCTTTCTAACCGAAAACTAATTCGGTCATTAATTCAGCTACAGGAATGATTTTCTTCACTCGGTAGGCATTACTGCCGACTGTATACATCGGAGCGGTGTCGGGAGCTAGACCAACGGCGGCGCGCAAGGCATCACAAATGCAGAAATGCTGATTTCTTGCTGGGTGGCGGGGATGAGCTTTACAGACGGTGTATTTTCCCTCCTTATCTTTTCCGAGAACATAACCCATACGGCATCGTGGATGACGAGTTCCCGCCAGTAGTTCTTGATAAGCCGGTGAACCACGGAGTATACGGAAAGGGAAACCACCACAAGGTGAATTATTCACCACGATGATGTCTTCTTTCTCACAAGCGACAACCGCTTGTTTGAAGTCATCTGTCGCTCCGCTTTCCATGGTGGCAAGAAATCTAGTTCCCATTTGGACACCACTCGCTCCCATTTTCAGGAAACGGTGGATGTCCTCGTGCGTGTAGATTCCTCCGGCCACAATGACCGGGATATCACCAGCTATTTCTAGGACTTCTGGTAGGAATTCTTCCAGAGAAAATCCAGGTCCTTCTATATCTTCCAAACGGAAACCTAGATGTCCTCCTGCTCTTCGTCCCTCAACAACAATGGCATCCGGTCGGCGTCGCCACCGTGACAAGATTATCTTTAGGGTTCTAGCCGAAGAGACAATCAAGATATAGGCGGTATCAGCGGAGTCTTTGATTTGCTTTGGCAATCCCGCCCCAAAGAAAATCGCTGATACTTTGGCATCAAGAGCCGCTTGGATTGTCTCATCATAACTTTCATCTAAAATACGCATGACATTCAAACCAACCAAGCATCCTCCTTCCATTGCTGTCTCAATTTCCTCACGAACGGCAGCATAAGTGGTGTAAGCCCTTCCTCTGAGGATCGTGTAGAAATCTTTCAATCCAGCACTGGACAAGACACCCAAACCACCACAGTGGAAAACCTCTTTTGTTAATTTTGGTCCAGATACTCTTGCCCCCATTCCGCCTTGGATAATGCAGAATGGCCGTTTGATATTCCCAATCGTTAGTCCTGGAAGTCTGCTCATCTGTTTCTCCTGTGTGAAGTGTTTAAAGACCTGTTCTGATCTTATAATAGCATTATTTTCTTTATTATTCTTTTTATTTGATATATGCTAATCTTTTATTATGGTAAAAAAGAAAATAAAAAAAGTCGTTAAAAAAGAAGAAAATATTTTTGATGTAGTGATAATTGGTGGTGGGCCGGCTGGCTTAATAGCTGCTTGTCAGGCCGGAGGAAATAAAAAGAAAGTTTTGGTTTTAGAAAAGAATGATGAATTAGGTAAAAAACTTTTAATCTCTGGTGGGGGAAGGTGTAACTTGACTAATGCTGATCCGGATCATCATCATTTTGTTTCTCGTTATGGCAAGAAGGGAAGTTTTTTATACAGCCCTTTTTCAGTTTTTGGTGTTTCCGAAACAATTAAGTTTTTTAATGATTTAGGCTTAAAAACAAAAGTAGAAGCCGGTTTTAGAGTTTTTCCTGAGAGTGATAATTCGGCTGATGTTCTTGATACTTTAATTGAGCAAGTAGAAAAATATGGGGTAAAGTTTAAACTGTCGGCAGAAGTTTCTTCTCTTACCCCCTCATTAGATAAGGAGGGGGTTAGGGGGCGGTTGAAAAAAAGCATCCAATCAGTTATCTTAAAAAACGGTTTGAAAATAAAAGCCAAGAGTTTTATTTTAGCGACTGGTGGTCTGTCTCATCCAGAAACAGGTTCCACGGGGGATGGTTTCAAGTGGCTAAAAGAAATTGGTCATCAAGTGGCGGAAGCTAATCCATCTTTGGTACCGGTAAAAATTTCTAATTCTTGGATTAGTGAATTAGCGGGTATTACTTTGGATAATATTGGCATTTCCGTTTGGACTAATTCACAAACAAGGTTTCGTAAAAAGGGAAGAATATTATTTACTCATAATGGTTTATCCGGCCCGACCATCTTGAATATGAGCAAAGAAATCGGTAATTTGTTGGAATATTCACCCGTTTTAATTTCTTTGGATTTTTTTGCCGGTGTGGGTTTGGATCAAATGAATGAAATGATGTTACAAATTTTTGAGGAACATAAAAATAAAAAAATAAAAAACTTAGTTTTTAAGGAAGTGCCAGTAAAAATTTTTGAACTTATTTTAAAACAGCTAGCTATTGATCCGGATTGGGAAATAAATGAAATCAGGCGAGAAGAACGGTTAGCTTTAATTGAAAAGTTTAAAAAGTTTGAGATGGCGGTGGCCGGACTCTTGGGTTATGATCAAGCCATTGTTTCCAGTGGCGGTTTGAATTTAAATGAAGTGAATTTTAAAACGATGAGGTCTAAACTATATAGTAATTTATTTTTTGCTGGTGATATTTTGGATTTTGACCGTCCCTCTGGTGGTTTTTCCCTTCAGCTTTGTTGGACCACGGGGTATATTGCAGGGAGGAGTGTCAAATAGGATGACAAATGGCTTAAAATAAGGCTAGACTAAGGTTTAACCTTAGTCTTAAACAAAAATGCTTGACTTTTGTAGCAAATTATGCTAAGATGGTAGGTAGATAACAGATCGTTGATTTAGACCTTAAACGAGCAAATGCTTCACGAACTGGTGTATTTCTCGGAAACGAGCAAGCACCTGGATATTGTGAATGTTACACGTTGCGATGGTTCGCGCTGTTCGGATGGCAGTGTCCCGAACGCGGGCTGGTGCGAGGGCGAGTTCAGGGTGAATTGGTACTGCACGGACGGTCGGCATGGCCTCTTGCGTCCCCGCGAGGTGGTTTCTTAGGGATTGTTCCCTTCCACCTTCTTCCTTAATCCCTTACAAAAGAAAGGTGAATGTGAGAGTACAAGAGGCGTTCTACGAAGGACGCCTCTTCTTTATGTTCAAATTCTTTTGTATAATAATGCTGAGCTGTTAAGTTGGTCTTTCACTATTTTAAAATTAGCGAAGGATGGCAATTTGCTCATATTAAGAAACTGCTTGTTTGGTTTTTTTGATATGTTATAGTTTAAATATGGAAAATAGAGATTTAATTTATAATTTGCCAATTACTATTATGAAGCAAAGTAAAAGTTTTGTGGCTTATTGTCCTATTCTGGATATTTCTACTGCCGGCAAATCAGAAAAAGATGTAAAAACTAAATTTGTAGAGCTAGTGAGTATTTTTATTGAAGAGCTTGTTGAGGCTGGCACTTTGACTGAGGTTTTATCTGAATTAGGTTGGAAAAAATCTCAAAATAAATGGACACCACCCAAGGTTTTAAATTCTAAATTTGTTAGTATAAGGAGTCCTTTATTTGCTTAAGTAATGATTAAAGAGGAGATTATTGAATTAATAAAGAAAGCGGTGGGAGAACTGGGTACTGAAAGAATTGAAGTACCGGTTTTTATGTTGGAACACCCAGATATAATGAGTCACGGGGATTATGCTACTAATGTGGCTTTGGTGTTGTCTAAACAGCTTAAAAAAGCACCGGTGCAGATTGCTAAAGAGCTAGTAGAAATTTTGAATAAAAATAAAAATGAGAAAATAAAAAAAATAGAAGTGGCTAGTCCCGGTTTTATAAATTTTTATTTAGCCGACAGTTATTTTGCAGAGAGGATAGAAGAGATTTTAAAAAAGAAAGAAAAGTTCGGGGAAAATAATATCTTAAATGGACAGAGAACTATTATTGATTATACAGACCCGAATCCCTTTAAAGATTTTCATATTGGTCATTTGATGAATAATGTTATTGGTGAATCTTTATGCCGTCTTTTAGAAGGGAATGGAGCAGTTATTAAGAGAGCCAATTATCAAGGCGATGTTGGTATCCATGTCGCTAAAACTATTTGGGGTGTTTTGAAAATGCTCAAAGATAAGTCAAAAACAAAAAAAGATTTTTTTGGTAATTTGTTTGGTTTTGAAAAAAATCCTAAAATTTGGGGTCAAGCGTATACTTTAGGTGCCACCGCTTTTGAAGCTGATGAAATGGCTAAAAAAGAGATAACTGAATTGAATAAAAAGATCTATGATCATTCGGATAAAAAAGTAAATAAAATTTATAATATCGGGCGGGAAACTTCTCTTAAAGAATTTGAAAAAATATATAAAATTCTAGGGACAAAATTTGATTATTATTTTTTTGAAAGTGAGGTTGGCATTTTGGGCAAAGAAATTGTTATCAAGGGATTAGAAAAAGGAGTTTTTGAAAAAAGTGATGGGGCGGTTATTTTCCGGGGAGAAAAATATGATACCGCTTTGCATACGCGAGTTTTTATAAATTCTCAAGATTTGCCGACCTATGAAGCTAAGGAGCTAGGCTTGATCGTAGAAAAAAATAAACGATTTTCATTTGATAAAACAATTTCGGTTACGGGCAATGAAATAAATGATTATTATCAAGTGATGCTTAAAGCCATGGAACTCACAGTGCCGGATCTGGCAAAAAAAGTTGTCCATATTGGTCATGGTATGCTTCGCTTGCCAACCGGGAAAATGTCTTCTCGCACGGGTCAAGTAATTACTGGCGAATTTTTACTGTCCGAAATAAAGAAAAATATCTTAGAAAAAATGAAAGACCGTCAGATGTCAGAGAAAGAAAAAGATCAAGTAGCTGGAATTGTGTCTCTTGGAGCTTTAAAATATTCTATCCTTAAACAGGAAGCTGGTAAGGACATTATTTTTGATTTTGATAAGTCACTTTCTTTTGAAGGAGATTCTGGACCATATTTGCAATATGCCGGTGTGCGAGCTAAATCAATTTTAGATAAAGCTAAAAAAGAGGGGATTAAAGCAGAAATAAATTTCAAGAATAATTTAATGATTGGTGAATTATCAAAGCTTCTAATTAGATTTCCAGAGGTGGTGGAACGAGCGGGGAAGGAATATGCTCCGCATTATTTGGCCACTTATTTGACAGAGCTCGCCTCTGCTTTTAGCTCGTTTTATGCACAGGAAACTATTGTGGATAAAAATGATGTAAAATCACCTTATAAAGTGTCTCTAGTAGAAGCTTTTTATACGGTAATGAAAAATGGACTTAATTTGCTTGGTATAAAGGTGCCAGAGCAGATGTAAAAGTTATTCACAAACTCTTTCTTTTTTTCACTAAACTGCTACAATAGGCCTATAATATATGGATAACATCAATAAAAGTTCTCGTGCACAGAAAGAAGAACAAATTCTGAAATTTTGGCAGGATAATAAAATTTTTCAAAAAAGTTTAGATAAGGAGGCACCTCAAGGCGAATATGTTTTTTATGATGGTCCACCTTTTGCCACTGGTTTGCCTCACTATGGACACATTTTAGCGGGGACAATCAAAGATTTCGTTGGTCGTTATAAAACGATGTGTGGTTTTAAGGTGCCTCGCCGTTGGGGTTGGGATTGTCACGGTTTGCCAGTGGAAAATATTGTGGAAAAAGAACTTAATCTGAAAACTAAAAAAGATATTGAAGAGTATGGGGTAGAAAAATTTAATCAAGTGGCCCGGAAAAACGTTTTGGCTTATGTGGCTGATTGGAAAAAAATTGTTCCTCGTTTGGGGCGGTTTGTGGATATGGAAAATGATTATAAAA
>CAZJFZ010000004.1:556-19760 GCA_964545745.1 uncultured Candidatus Saccharibacteria bacterium | reverse complement strand
CAATCCCATATATTATATAACTTTTACCAGTACCAGTGGCAAGATCAATTGAACAATTTAATTTATCAGCAAGAGGCAATGACCCATAGAAATCCTTTTCTGAACACTTTTTTTGTAAACTTTCATTTTTGTGATAATTTTCTTCCGCTAAATCTCTTATATTCTTATATCTACCACACAATAAAAATTTAATCGCTTCTCGGATAGCATCTTTTTGAAATTCACGACTTTCGCCACATAACGCTTCTAAAAATGGCTCGTATTTATTCAAATCTAAAACTTCCGTATCAATATTTTTATTGACTTTCAAAACCAAATCTTCATTTTTATATACTTCCTTGTTTTTCATATTATTTGAAATCTTTTAACTCTTTCACTTCTCGTTTTTCATTACCAAAAATATCCATATAAATAATCATCATCTTTTTATCTAACATCTTTTTATCAAACGATATTTTATGAGCAACTTTTTTTAATTCCTCGGCAAAAAATGTTTTGTCTAAATCAAATACTTCGCTATCATAATTAAAATCAACCATCACCATTGAAAGTGTTTCAAAGTTAGCATATTTTTTAGGATTTTTTGAGCGAATTTTGCTTTTAAAACTCGCCATCTTTATAGTAAGATTTTTCTTATCAATCTTGTACTGACATTCAACTTCCGGCGGTTGAATAAAATCAAATCCGACAGCTTCAACAGTATTATTGACATCTTTTTCATCTACGGGCTGTTTTATGTTTTCAAAATCTCGATTATGTAATTCATTGATTATAGAATATGGAATACGCAAAATATAATAGCGATTTTTCCCTTTCTCTACATAATCCTCCAAAAAGTCCACATTACCTGCTGGAGCAATTATAAAAAACTTATCTGATATTTTTCCGCCAATATATTTATGCAAGTCATCAATATATCCATAATCTAAAACGGCAGTTTTATGTTTTTCATGATTGAATACGATTGTATTATCGTTACCACGATAACCATCAATCTCTATACCCGCTACTTTATGTTTCTCATCCTTTACTTCAAAAAGATTAAGCGCAAAATCACGGTATTTTTCCCACGGCAATTCTTTTATCTTTTTATAATCATAAAGTCCAGCATTATATAAAGTAAAAGGTTTATAATTTTTTTCATAATTATTTTCTTTCTTTTCCAAATCTTTTGACAAACCAATGTTAATTATTCTTTTTTGAATTGTGTAAATTGACAACTTTCCACAGTCACAGCCAATCCATCTGCGACCAAGTTTTTCTGCAACAGACAGGGTTGTACCCGATCCAGCAAAAAAGTCCATCACGATATCACCCTCATTTGAAGATGCTTTAATAATGCGTTTAAATAATCCTTCTGGTTTCTGTGTCGGATAATCTAAATATTCAGATGATCCACTTATTAAAGGTTTGGTGTAGTCACAATCCCAAACATCCCTAACATACACTTCAGAGTAATATGTATCAAATAATTTATTCTTTAGATTATTTGGCAAGCTTGTTTTATTTTTTATAGATTCCTCGATTTTCAAAATATCTTTTTCAGTTAGATCAGATATCTTGCTTGGTTGAAGCTTAGTATCTATAAAAGGAGCGTTGTATATATTCTTCTCTTTTTCTGGATTAAAGATATTATTTTCTGACTTTTTATAATAAAAAATTGAATCGTGTTTTCTAGCCCAAGATTTTTTTCCGACACCCTGTATTCTATAACCCCAAATAATTTCATTTAGAAAATTATTTTCTCCAAATACTTCATCCATTAAAACTTTTACATAATGACCTTTCTTTTGATCAAGATGAACATACAAACTGCCATCATCAGCCAAAATTTCTTGTGCCAAAATCAATCTCTCTCGTAAAAATTCTAAAAATTCAGCACCAATAACTTTATCTTGATAAACTTTCTCGCCGTCTTTCATAAAATCCTGCTTAGTTGCAAACGGCGGATCAATGTATATAAGTTTTATTTTGTCCTTTGTGTCTAAAAGATTCTTACCTTTTTGGTCGTTATATATTTCTTTGAGAATTTGTAGATTATCACCAAAAATCAGTTTATTTGTCCAACCATTTTCATTTTTGCCAAAAGTTTTAACTTCTTGCAAAGGCACAGCCATTGTCTCGGCGATAATATCCTCTTTTCTATCTTTGCCAGCATAAACAAGCTCGTACTCCTTTTTCTGATTTGGAAAAAGTAAATCTTTGTAGCCATCAGGTAAATCCTCGCCTTTTTCGACAAGGCGCAAAATCTTTTCTTTTTGTTGTTTAGATAAATTTGGCATAAGAGTGCGACTTATGACTGGGGGTGTTTTATATAATGGAAAAAGGACACCCCCAGACGGTGCACTCATTCACGAATAGCCGAAGCCACCGATCCTGTCCGCTGAGGATGCCCTTTCACAGCAGGATCAGTGGCAAAAAGGCTATAAGCCTTATTTAAACTATTCTAAATGAGTGCATAATAACTATAACAGAAAAATGATTTTTAATGAAGCCTTTTGGGGATTATTAGGGGTAAAAGTTATCAACACCCCCGCCCCTAGACTAACTTGGTGGTTTGCGTCATTCCTTAGGTATGAATACAGCACAAATGCCAAGTGGAACCGTGGTAAAGGAAGTAACCATTACAAAAGTAAAATACTGCCTTTACGCGAGAAAAAGCACCGAGTCTGAAGAACGGCAGATCCTGTCAATCGATTCACAGGTAAAGGAGATGCTTCAGATAGCTGAACGTGAAGGATTAGAGATTGTGGATATCAGGAGAGAATCACACTCGGCAAAGGATTCGGGACAAAGACCAGTATTTCAGGAAATAATCAGGGATATCAGAAGTGGTAGATATACCGGCATAATGACCTGGGCACCAGATCGATTATCAAGAAACGCTGGAGATCTTGGAAGTCTGGTGGATTTAATTGATCAAAAACTTCTCTTGGAGATTAAGACTTACGGACAAGTATTCAAGAACTCACCGAGTGATAAATTCCTCCTAATGATTCTGTGTAGCCAAGCTAAACTTGAGAATGACAACAAGAGCGTAAATGTAAAACGAGGGTTGAGAACCCGATGTGAAATGGGTCTATGGCCGGCGCCTGCCCCAACGGGATATTTAAATGAGAAAAGAATCGATCGCAAAGGACATGTGATGGTAGACCCCGAGCGTGGACCAATAATAAGACAGATGTTTGAAAAAGTGGCTTACGAAAAATGGAGCGGTAGAAAAATCTATCATTGGCTGAAATTTGATATGAATCTAAGAAGTGCCACCAGTAATAAACCGCTGACTTTGAGTAATATATACCGCTTGCTTCAGACATCATTTTTCTATGGGTCATTTGAATATCCAATGGGAAGTGGAAATTGGTATACCGGCAAACACGAACCTTTGATTACTAGAGAACTATTTGAAAAAGCCCGGGAACAGCTTGTTAGATCAGAGATAAAACATGAGAATAAACAGTTTGCTTTTTCTAGACGAATAACTTGTGATTTGTGTGGGTCAGGTATAATTGCTGATGAAAAATGGAAAAAACTGGCCAATGGTGGAATGGCTCATTACATATACTACGGATGTAATAGGTCAAAAGATATAAAGTGTAAATGTGGATATATGCGAGAGGAAGAAATAATAAAACAGCTGGTAGAAATAATTGATAAATTAGAGGTTGATCAGAATTTTATTAAAAGAAAGTTTGAACAGGAACGAGATCGGATGGCGATATTTCAAAAACAATTCTATGGGATCAAACAAACTAAAGTGGAAATAGAATATGATCCAAAACAATATACTAAGCATATACTAACCGAAGGGACGGTGGAAGAAAAAAGAGAGCTTCTATCTAACCTGCAAGGTAAGATGGTGATGAAAGATAAAAAGATAATACTTAATTAACCCAAACAAAAAATCATCCAGCAAAGGATGATTTTTTGTCTTGAATACTGCTCTCAGCAGGTATGCTATGACGGGATAGGTCGGTCAGCTTTCGCGAGGCTTTGAGAGCTTTAGGCTCTCCGGTCTAGCCTCGATACTACGCTGACTCGTGCTGGGGGGGAAGGAGTCGGACCTTCATACTGGGCTTCAAAGGCCCATGTCCTACCGTTAGACGACCCCCCAAAATTTTATACCTGTTTATCTTGCCCTAAAATTTTACTCAAAGCAAGCTCTAAAACCATTTCCGGAAGATAGGCGTGAGAAACCAAATCATAATATGAGAGCAAGACGAGCAGAGTATCAGAATTGATTTTTGACGGTTTTTGTAGAGCTAGTGATTTGATAAAAGAAAAATCAGTGTCCGTCATTTCCTCTTTCATTTTTTCTTCACTGGTGGGCAAGTTACGAAGAAGCAAGACCGAGCGAAGCTTGTGAAGAATTAATTTAAAATACAAAAGCAAATCAATATTGGCTTCGCTGGCGGAAGAAATGGCTGTTAGACCAAGTTCCAAATTATTTTCCGCAATCGCTCGAATAAAATCATTAACGAGCTCCCCTTGCGGTGCCCCGGTAACTACCACCACCTCAGCCAAAGATATTTTTTTACCTGCCCCGAGTTTAGTCAAGGGGTCAACAGTTCCCATTACTTTTTGCAAAATACTCTGAGCATCACGAAAGGAACCATCACCCAATAAAGCAATCAAATCCGCGGATGCCGGCTCTAAAATAAAACCTTCTTTTTTAGCAATGGCCACTACCACTTCTTTGAGCACTTTTTGTGTCGGCTTTTTAAAAGAAAAAGTTTGGCAACGAGAAATCACTGTTTCGGGAATTTTTTCAAATTCCGTGGTGGCTAAAATAAAAATGACATGGGCCGGTGGTTCTTCCAAAGTTTTGAGCAAAGCATTCCATGCACCTTTAGAAAGCATATGTGCTTCATCTAAAATATAAACTTTATATTTAGAATCAAAAGGCAAAGTGTTCACCGATTCATTCAAAGACCGAATATTATCCACCCCTGTATTGGAAGCGGCATCAATTTCCGAAATATCATTCATACTGGTGCCAAGTTCTTTAGCTAAAATCCTAGCAATACTAGTTTTTCCTGTTCCCCGACTGCCGGAAAAAATATAAGCATGAGCAATTCGGTCCAGTTTGATGGAAGATTCCAAAACTTTGACAATATGATCTTGCCCTAAAACTTCACTAAATTTCTGTGGACGATATTTACGATATAAAGCGGTGTCAGACATAAAGAGAGTATAACATTGGAAGAAAATTTATACAAAAAAAGAGAGGACCCGCGATTGCGTGCGTCCTCCCCCATATGATGCCCCTTTTCCATAAAAAAAGTCAATCTTTAAGGGTTTTTTGCCAAGAGGACAAAATTGAAATACTTTCGGCTGGTGTTTCCGTCAACATTAGTTTTTCCCTTAATTCCTTGGCTCCCTCAAAGCCATTTATATAAGCCTTGAAATGTTTTTTCATTACCGCATAGTTTTTGTCCCCCGTTTTTAAAAGTTTTTTATCAAATATTTTTATATGTTCAACTAAAGCTTTTATTTTTTTATTTTTGGAGGACAAGGACTCACCTTCCAAAGCTAAGGAGAGACCTTGCCCGCTATCAAAAAATACCCACGGATTACCAAATACTCCCCGCCCAATCATCACCCCATCACAACCTGTTTCTTCACACTTTCTCATCGCCTCATAAGTATTTGTGATATCTCCATTGCCAATAACTAAAATTTTTTTACCAGATTTTTTAACTAGCTCCACCACCTTTTTTATAAAATCCCAATTCGCCGGCACTTTGGACATTTCTTTTTTGGTCCGAGCATGAATAGTCAAGGCTGATATATCTTCCTGTAATAATTCCGAGATCCACGGATCAATTTCCTCTTTATTAAAACCCACCCGTGTTTTTATTGATATCGGCAAGCCATTTGCTCCAGCAATCGCCGACCGAATTATTTCTCGTGCCAATTTAGAATTTTTAATCAAAGCTGAACCGGCACCCTGTTTGATTATGGATTTATCCGGACAACCCATATTTATATCAATACCGTCAAAGCCTGCCCGACCTCTAGACGGGCCAAGTTTAGAAATGATTTGGCAAGCCTTCTTTATATTTTCTGGCTTGGCCCCAAAAATTTGTGCCACAATCGGTTTTTCCACTTTAGAAAATTTTAAAATATGCATCAACTTTCTCCGCCCACTCACATGACACAAACCATCGGCCGAAACAAATTCCGTCCAAAATACTACTTTATTTTTATTCTCTGCCGTCTTACTATACGTAGCAAGCATCGTCCTAAAAGCCACATCCGTGACATCGGACATTGGCGCCAAGCAGAAAAAAGGCCGGTCTAATTTTTGCCAAAAATTCTTCCTCATTTTATTTTCTTCCCAATTACAATTTTATTATCAAAACGCAAATCAATATAATTTATATTATCCGCTTCTTTTATTAAATCCAAATTTTTTGTCTCAATGGCGGAAAATAAATTAGCAAAAGAAGAATCAAAACTATTTTTATCATTGAAAATAATTGTCGGCCCCATTTCCAAAACAAATTTATAATCAAAACCATCAAAAGAAACAGCAATTACTTTCAAATTATTTTGATCCAAATTATCAATTAAAGTGAAAATTTGTATATAAGTTTTTGTTGGTAAAAAGTACTGTCCCAGAGGATCTGTGGAAGTAGAAATATTTCCATAGTTTTTAATAAACATACTGCCAGAAAAAGTCGGCGCCTGACTATAAATATAACCCTCTTTATCCACAAAAAGACATTCCCTTTCAACCACATTGATATCATTTCTACACCAGACAGAATGTGGCCTTCGTTCAGAAATAATAATAGAAATTTTCTGCCAACCAGTCCAAGATATATTTACATCCTTCACTGTTTTAAATTCTTTCAAAATACTCTCCTTAATCTGAAATCGTGGAAAAATAATAAAATTATTCTTAGCAAATAAATAACCATAACGGCCGGTCATATCCCGATTAGCAATAGCTAAAATAGCATCACTAGAAATAGTTGTATTACCAGAAACAATAATGGTCTGAATTTTTACTTTTTCATTACCAGAAAAAATAGCCAAACCAAAGATTACCACCAGAAGAAAAAAAATAATAATAACTAGCCGAACAAAAAACAACCGGCGTCTCTTCGTACGCAATTGCGAAGGACCAAGGTTTGGATTTCTTATTGCTGACATATCACACTTTTGCCCATATATTTTTGCAACACTTCCGGTACTTTAATAGACCCATCCGCCTGTTGATAGTTTTCCATAATCGCAATCAAAGTTCGGCCAATAGCCAATGCAGTGGCATCATTCATATGGACAAAGTCTGGCTTTTCATCTTTCTTTTTAAAGCGAGTATTTAATCGCCTTGATTGATAAGAGGTCATTAAATCAGAAGTTTGAGTTTCGCGATATTTATTTTGCCCCGGCATCCAAGTTTCAATATCAAACTGACGATGATCCGGTCCCCCCATATCACCGGTACAAATAAGCATCACTTGATAAGGTAAACCGAGTGAGCACATTAAATATTCTTGAATGGCCACAAAAAATTCTTGTTCTTGATAGGAATTTTCCGGCAGACAAAAACCTTCCATTTCTAATTTATCAAATTGATGCATTCGAAGTATCCCCCTAGTATCCTTGCCCGCCGCACCCGCTTCTCGTCTAAAAGCAGTGGAATACCCAGCATAACGAATCGGCAATTTTTCCACCGGTATCACTTCGTCCATATGAATGGGACCGAGAGTATGTTCCGCACTACCTACTAAATACAAATCGTCTGCTTCCGTATGATACCTTTCTTCTCTCGGCTCTAATCTGGCCATTCTATTCATCACCGCCGGTTTAATGAAAACAGGTGGAATTACCGGAATAAATGGTTTAGTAGAAATGTTTAAACCAGCATCATTTTTAATTTTTTCTAAAGTGTCTTCATTGGTTAAAACTCCCAAAGCAAAATTAAGCAAAGCAAACTGCATCAAGGCCAAGTCACCTTTAAGATATGCAAATCTCGGACCAGAAATATTACCGGCACGCTCGGTATCAATCAAATCAAGCTCCACTCCCAGTTCCCAATGTTCCTTTGGTTTAAAATTAAAGACCGGCTTCTCCCCCACTTGTCTAACCACTTTATTACCAGATTCATCAGCACCAATCGGCGTATCAGCCGAAGGAATATTTGGCAATAAAATCATCAGTGACATAAATTTCTTTTCTATGCCAGCCAATACCTCTTCAACCAATGCTACCTCCTTTTTTAAAGAAGTGCCTTCTTCCACTGCCCGATTTTGGGCGGCCATATTCCTTTTTTGATTAAGTTCATCTAATTCTTTATTTAATCTTTTCTTTTCTTCATAAACAGCCAAAAGTTCACCCAAATCTACTGGCTTGGATTTCTTATTTTTGATAGCCATTTCCACAAGATCTTTATTCTCCCTAATAAATTTTATGTCTAACATAGTTTTAAAAATTTAATACCTTTTTATGTTATTTATACTAGCATTTTTCCAAAAAGTTATCCACACAACAAAAAACTTTCAGAACATACTCGGAGTGATTAGCCCGCCTGCCGACTTTATTGGCTGGGCAGGGTCTACCGTTAAACGAAGAGTATATTGTGAAAGTTTTTTGTGCTAAAATGACGAATAATGAAATTTATTCATTTAATGGATCAAGACTTCCCTATCCGCGAATTGAAGAAAAAGGATTTTCCATCTCAACTGCTAGAGATTCCCGAACCACCGGAAAAACTTTTCATCCGTGGTGACTTACCCGGACCCGATACCAAACTCCTCTGTGTAGTAGGCAGTCGCCGTTATACAAATTATGGCAAAGAAGTCTGTGAAAAATTAATTAGTGGACTTCGTGGTTATGATGTGGCCATTGTTTCCGGTTTAGCTATTGGCATTGACGGCATTGCTCACGAGGCCGCCATAAATACAGGGCTAAAAACTATTGCCATCCCCGGCTCCGGCTTGGGCGTTTCATCTATCCATCCCATGGCCCACCTTGGCCTTGCTAAAAAAATATTGGATACTGGCGGATGTTTACTTTCCGAATATGAAGAAAGTTTTAAAGCCACTCAATACAGCTTTCCGCAAAGAAATAGAATTATGGCCGGATTATCCTGTGCCGTTTTGATTATTGAAGCAGAAATCAAATCCGGCACTTTGATCACTTCTCGCCTCGCCACGGAATACAATAAAGATGTGCTGACCGTTCCGGGAAATATTTTTTCCAAAACTTCCGAAGGTCCACATTTATTAATCCGTCTTGGTGCCACTCCTATTACCAAAACAGAAGAATTATTGGAAGCTTTGGGTTTTAAGAATAAAGATTCCGAACCGAGAAATTTGGAATTAGAATACGCCGAGTGTTCACCAGAAGAAAAGAAGGTTATAAACCTTCTCCGAGCACCAATGGAAAAAGATACTCTCCTCCGCTCTCTTAATATACCCACTGGTCAAGCCAATGCCGTTCTATCTGTAATGGAACTCAAGGGACTGATTAAAGAAACTCTCGGTGAAATTCACTTAACTTAAAATTCCTCTTTTTTACTAAATTTAACTTTTATTTGTTTTTATGCCATACTAGGAAATATATGAAACTTTTAATTGTGGAATCACCATCAAAAGCCAAAACTATTTCCAAATATTTGGATGGCAAATATGAAGTGCGCGCCAGTGTGGGACATATTCGGGACTTGCCCAAGAGTAATAAAAAAGCTATCGACATTGAAGGTGGCTTTATTCCTCATTATGAAATTTCGCCCGGTAAAGAAAAAGTGGTCGCCGAAATAAAAACTTTAGTCAAAAAAGCTGATGAAATTCTTTTGGCCACTGACCCCGACCGCGAGGGTGAGGCCATTGCTTGGCATATCAAAGAAGCGGTAGGTCTGAAAAATCCCAAACGAGTAGTCTTTTACGAAATCACCAGAGAAGCTGTTCAAGAAGCCATAAAGCATCCACGAGAGATTGATGATAATTTAAAACAAGCCCAAGAAGCTCGCCGAGTACTTGACCGCTTGGTGGGTTATGATTTGTCCGGCTTGATTTGGAAAAAAGTGCGTTATGGTTTATCTGCTGGTCGAGTTCAGTCCCCGGCTCTTCGTATTATTATGGAAAGAGAAAGAGAAATCCGCGCTTTTAAGCCAGAAGATTTTTGGGTTATCACCGCCGAAACACAGACACAAAAAAAAGAAGATCTATTACTTACCTGCTCGGAAGAACCACGAGACAAAAACACGGTAGAAAAAATATTAGAAGCTGGCAAGAAAAATAAGTGGCTAGTAAAAGATGTGACTGAAACAGAGACCAAACGCTCGGCGCGCGCCCCTTTTACCACTTCTACTTTACAACAAACGGCAAGCTCCCGCTTGGGTTTTGCTCCTTCTCGCACTATGAGTATTGCTCAAAAACTTTATGAAGCCGGTCTTATTACTTACATGCGTACAGACAGCGTCAATTTAAGTCAAACTTCCCTTGCTCAAATTTATAACACCATTGAGAAAAAATACGGTAAGAATTTCTTGGGGCCACATACTTTTATTGCCAAAAGTAAAAATGCCCAAGAGGCACACGAAGCAGTCCGACCAACGGATATTTCTAATTTAAATGCTGGAATAAATGACGAACAAAAAAAGCTTTACCGCCTGATTTGGCAGAGGACCTTGGCGTCCCAAATGACTGATGCCAAAATAATGCGCACTAAAATTTCTGTGAAAGTAGGGAAAAAATTTTCTGAAAAATCCTCTCCACTTAACGGCAGACCTAATCGTTTCGAGGACATTCCAGAAAATTTTTTACTAGACAAAGGCATTCCCGAATTTTCCGCTAACGGCTCTCGTTTACTTTTCCCCGGTTGGCTGTCGGCTGATCCAGAAGGTGTGGGTGACGATGTAATTTTACCTAAAGTAACTATTGGTGAAGAATTAAAATTGATAGATATAAATGCCCAAGGCAAACAAACCGAACCGCCCAGCCGTTATTCTGAAGCGGGCTTAATCAAGGAATTGGAAAAAAGGGATATTGGCCGACCATCCACTTATGCTTCTATTATCAAAACGATTGAAGACCGTGGTTATGTGGAAAAAATAAACAAAGCCCTCACCCCAACGGACACTGGTGATGTGGTCAGTTCCTTTTTGGAAAATAATTTTGCTAACTATATCAGTGACACTTTCACTGCCGAAATGGAAGATAAACTGGACTTAATCGCCGAGGGAAAAGCCGAATATTTAAAAACCTTAAAAGATTTTTATGGGCCGTTTTTAAAAGAGGTCAAAGCTAAAGATAAGATTGACAAAGTAAATAATTTTGGCGAAGCGGATGAAAAATACCCTTGCCCAATTTGTAGCGGACCAATGATTATAAAGCTAGGCAAAACTGGCAAGTTTTTAAGTTGTGCCAAATATCCAGACTGCACCGGTGCCCGAAAAATTACCGGCGAGGAAATGACTGGGCCAAAAGAAACGGGTGAAAAATGCCCGGAATGTAAAGATGGTAAACTAGTTTTGCGTGAAGGAAAATTTGGTCAATTTATTTCCTGTTCCAATTATCCAAAATGTAAATATATTAAAAAAGATGCCGAATTAGAAAAACAAAACAGCACCGGTGTGATTTGTCCCACTTGTAAAGATGGATTGATGACCGAGAAACGCGGACGATTTGGCGTTTTTTACAGCTGTTCTAATTATCCAAAATGTAAAAATGCCATTAAAGCCAAGCCCACCGGTAATCTCTGTAAACTTTGTGGTGCCTTGATGATGGAAGGTACAAAAACTATCCCTGAACGTTGTTCCGTCAAAACTTGTCCTAATCACAGACCAGATAAAATAGAAAAAATATCCTAACTGGACAATATTAAAGTAAAGTCTATACTTAAAGTATGACCGTTAAGGATATTACAAACCTTATTGACTCCCCAACTCCGGCGGATATTTCTTTGATTGAGAAGGCTTATAATGTAGCAGAAAAATCTCATCTTGAACAAAAAAGACTTTCCGGTGAATCATATTTTGTTCATTTTTTTTCAACCGGAAAAATTCTTGCCGAATTAAAAATGGATTCGGCAACAATTGCCGCTGGACTCTTACACGGTTCGTTCAAGTATGCCACCATTAAAGAAGAAGATCTAAAAAAAGAATTTGGTGACGAAATATTATTTTTAGTAAATGGAGTAACCAGACTTGATAAACTAAAATATTATGGCGCCGAAAGACACATTGAAAGCTTGCGTAAATTATTTGTGGCTTCAGCTCAAGATATTCGAGTTTTAATTATCAAACTCGCCGATCGACTACACAATATGCGAACCTTACAATTTATGTCCCCAGAAAAACAGAAAAGGATCGCCCTTGAAACATTAGAGATTTTTGCCCCATTAGCTTATAGGCTTGGTATCAGGAAACTATCTAAAGAGCTTGAAGATTTATCCTTCCCTTATATTTATCCGGAAGAGTATAAAAAAGTCCAAGAATTAATAAAACTCAAAAGAGAAGAAACTTTGCCTCGTTTGGAAAAGTTTATGAAATCTATCAAAAAAGCTATGGCAGAAAACGGTTTGACTAATATTCAAACTGATTATCGACAAAAAGGTCTTTATAGTTTGAGTAAAAAAATAATTTCTAAAGATGGTGACATTGATAAAGTTTATGATATTTTAGCCTTGAGAATCTTTACTGAAAATATTGCCGACTGTTATAAAGTTCTAGGTATTATACATAGCAAATGGCGACCATTACCCGGCCGAATCAAGGATTATGTTGCCGTCCCCAAACTTAATGGCTATAAAAGCATCCATACCACCGTTTTTACTGGTGACGGAGCTATCGTAGAAATTCAAATTCGCACGCACGAGATGCACCATCAGGCTGAATATGGTATTGCTTCTCATCTTTCCTACAAAGATATAAAAAATAGTGAAAACAAAGAAATGAGCTGGTTCAGTCAATTTTTACCAAAGTCTTTAAACTTTTTTTTCAAATCAACCCCTACTGATAAAAACATTCCTATTTGGGTAAAGGACATGGCCTCATCGCAACAAATTTCTTCTAGTGAAGAAATGATGGAAGATCTAAAAACTGATTTCTTTTCTCAAAGAATATTTGTTTTTACACCAAAAGGTGATGTGGTGGACTTACCGATTGACTCTTCGGTGATTGACTTCGCTTATGCTATTCATTCAGATATTGGCAACCATATTTCTAGTGCGATGGTAAATAATAAAATTGCCCCTCTTCACTCCGGATTAAAAAATGGTGATCATATAGAAATCATCACCAAAAAGTCCGCCAAACCAAACAGAAAATGGTTAGATTACGCTAAGACAACTATTGCTAAAAAGTTTATTAAAAGTGCCCTAGATATAAAAACAGAATAATTATACCGTAAAATTATCCACCGAATATAGATCTTGCTCATCTTCCACTTTTTCTTCTACTGACCGGTCATCCAATAAGGGAGTATTCTGCAAGAGCGGTTCCGTTTCTAATTTAGCAGCATGTCGATTCAAAAGAGCATTAGCACCAAGTTCTTGTTTAGTATTTACCACTTGCAAAATTGACCGAAGATCATCATTGGAAAAGAAATCAATCATAATTTTGCCCCCAACATTAGCCCGCTCAATATGCACTCGTGCCCCAAAAGTCTGAGCCAACTTTTCTTCCAGTTCGGTTATTTCCGGATCCGGCATCCTTTCTACTTTTCTTACTCTTTCCACCGCAATTTTTCTGGCGGCTAATTCCGCTTCACGCACGGACATTTTTCGGTGCATCATTTCTTTAAACAACACTTCCTGTTCTTCCTTGCGATCTTCAAGCATCAAAAGTGGTCTAGTATGCCCTTCTGTAATCTTACCTTCTGAAACAGCATTTAACATTTGCTCCGGTAAAAGCAAAATACGCAAACTGTTGGACACATATTCCCGACTGCGCCCCATTTTTCTTCCTATTTCCCCGTGTTTAAAATGAAATTCATCCACCAATCGTTGAAAAGCTCGCGCCCGATCCACCGGATTCAAATCCTCTCTTTGTAAGTTTTCAATAATCGCCAACTCTAACTTTAACTGATCAGATTCTTCTTGATCCCGAATCAAAACCGGCACCTGAACAAGTCCAGCAATTTTAGATGCCCGCAGTCGTCGCTCACCAGAAATAAGTTCATATTCGGTTGTTAATCCACCATCTTCTTTCACCACTTCTTTTCTGGTAACCACCATTGGCTGTAAAATACCATATTGACGAATAGAATCCGCCAAATCTTTTAACTTGGATTCTTCAAATTCTTTTCGTGGTTGAAAAGGATTGGGATGAACTTTACCGATCTCCACCCAAAATATAGAATCACTAAAAAATTGACTGCTCATCCCCTAATTCTAACATACTTTATTTTTTGTTCAAAATAGGATAGAATCAGAAATAGGCCGGAGTGGCGTAATCGTAGCCGCGCACGACTCAAAATCGTGTCTCGTAAGAGGTGAGGGTTCAATTCCCTCCTCCGGCACAAAATGGCAAATAAAAAAGTTAAAACAAAAGCGTTAAGTTGGACGCCTAATTTAGCGTATATTGTTGGTTTACTAACAACTGATGGTTGCTTGTCAAACGATGGCCGACACATAATAATGAGATCATTAGAAATTGAGCAATTAAAAACTTTCAAAAAATGTCTAAAAATAAAAAATATAATTGGCAAAAACAATAATAAAGGCATAATCTCTTACCGAGTCCAATTTGGAGATGTCGTCTTTTACAAATGGATACTAAGTATTGGCTTGATGCCAAATAAGAGCAAAATCTTGGAAAAAATTAAAATTCCTGATGAATTTTTTATAGATTTTTTAAGAGGACATTTAGACGGTGACGGTTCTATCACTACTTACTTTGATAAATATAATACTTATAAAAACAAAAAATATATTTATCGAAGACTATTTGTCAGGTTTATTTCGGCAAGTAAAAAACATATGGCTTGGCTACACAAAAAAATCCGGCTAAATACTGGGATTTTAGGAAAGGAGCATGTCTATGAAAGTAAAATACCTAACAGGGCAGATATACATACTATCAAATTTATGAAAAAAGCATCGCTAAAGCTACTTCCTTTAATCTATTATTCCAAAAGCATCCCCACCTTATCCAGAAAAAGAAAGATTTATGAAGATTTTATAAAAGATGTTAATATAAAGTTATGAAACTTTTTTTTATTTTTTTAGTCATTGTAGTTACAATTCTAGAAATCCTAGGGGATATTTTATTTAAAGAATGGACAATTCACAATAAAAAATTGCTACTTATTACCGGAGTAATTTCCTATATGATTGCCACAATTTTTTGGGCCTTTTCAATTAAATATCAAAACCTTTCGAAAGCAGTGGTAATTTTTGCGGTCTTAACTCTTATTATTGGAGTCTTGATTGGAGTATTTATTTATAAAGAAGAATTAACTTCATTAAATATTATTGGAATAATACTAGGGTTAGCTAGTATTATTTTACTTGAAATATGAAACCTAAAATTGTAGTTATTCTTGGGCCGACGGCCACGGGTAAAAGTGATTTAGCAGTAAAATTAGCCAAAAAACTTGCCCGAACCAAATGGGGCGGGTTTAATGGTGAAGTTATTTCTGCTGATTCTAGACAAGTCTACAAAGGAATGGATTTAGGCACGGGAAAAATCACTAAAAAAGAAATGTGCGGTGTCCCTCATCATATGTTGGATATTGTGAGTCCAAAATCTACTTATAATGTTTCCAAATATAAAATAAAAGCCCAAAAAATAATTGCCGACATATTAAAAAGAAATAAATTGCCAATCATCTGCGGAGGTACTGGCTTTTATATTGATGCGGTGGTAAATAATATTATTTTGCCAGAAGTACCACCCAATTTAAAATTAAGAAAAAGTTTGGAAAAGAAAAGCCCGGCTGAACTTTTCACTATGTTAAAAAAGTTAGATCCTAACCGAGCCCAAAATATAGACAATCAAAATAAAGTTCGACTAATCAGGGCCATTGAAATCGCTATGGAACTTGGCAAGGTGCCACCTTGCCAAAAGGATCAAATATACAACCCGATATTTATTGGCCTGGATTTACCTGATTTAGAACTCAAGGAACGCATTAGAACCCGACTTAAAAGACGCCTCAAAGCTGGCCTAGTGGCTGAAGTAATCTATCTATATAAACAAGGTATTTCCTACCGCAAATTAGAATCTTTTGGTTTAGAGTATAGAAACTGTGCACTTTTTTTACAAAACAAAATTACTAAGAAAGAAATGATTTCTAAATTGGAAAAAGAAATCTGGCACTATGCCAAACGCCAACGCACTTGGTTTAAAAGAAATAAAAAAATAATTTGGCTCAAGGCGGGAGGTGGAGGAATCGGACCCCCGACAGCGGTTTTGGAGACCGCAGTTATGCCACTTAACTAACCTCCCGTTCCAAGAAATACTACCACACCACAACCTTTTTTCAAAGTAGATAATGGATAATAACTTAGCTATAGCCTTGCTATTATCCACACAATTTTACTTTATTTACTCAACGAGAACTTATCCTCTACTCTCTTTTTCTAATCCAAACTGTTCTCTGATGATTTTATCGTATTCAATTTTATCAGCAATAATATACAAGAGATCTTTACCTACTCTAAAATCAGCTTTTAACAAAGTTATAAGATCCTCACAATCATAAGGAAACACCCAAACACTATCTTGTAATCTCACAAATCCAATCGAGATCAAAGTATTTCGAATCTTTTCTCTCAAACTTCTCTTTTCTTCCTTAATGTCAAAAATAAGAATCCGCCATTTTTTATCCCATTTTTGTGGTTTGATTATTTTATAATCCTTAGCTTCAATCTCTATTAGTTTCTTTTCTCCTTTTTCTGTTAAACACAAAAAACTATCTTTGTTATATTCTATAAGACCATGTTCTATCAACCTGTTTCGTGAATTATTTATCGCTCGATTCTTGTTCAGTAAGTTTTTACCAGTCAAACCAAAATATCCCAAAGCTTGTAGGGCATTGGGAGCGAGAACAGCTACCGACAATAAGCCAAGACCACCAATTGTTCTTAATATAGCTTTCTGAATTTTAGTGCCACGAATTTCATCTCTTACTTCTTTTTCTAAATTTCCCATATTTTATTTTTAATTTGATTTAAAAGTTATTTTACCTAAATATTATATATTTATCATTGGATAATAGCAAGGCTATAGCTAAGCTATTATCTTAAAATTAAAATACTCCTTATGACTTAATTTAAAATTACCAAAGTAAAAAATAACCCGAGAGGGTTATTTTTTACTTTCTTTATGAGGAGTGTTTTTCTTACACCATTTACAAAACTTCTTGAGCTCAATTTTACGCTCAACTTTCTTTTTATTTTTTCTAGTCCAATAATTGGTCCGCTTGCAGGTTTTGCAAGTTAATTTGATTAATTGATCTTGTGACATAGTGCAGAGAGTATAATATAAAATGAATAATTTTGCAAATTAAAAAAATACAAACGAAAAGCGGCTGGGGCCCTCCAAGGCCCCCAGCCGCCGTACATTTCAACTCTTCAAGAAAGAACTCTCACTTCAGCCACCCCTGCCGTTGTCGCCGAGTGTATACCAGAGACCAGTGTCACTGATACTTTTCCACACCCAGCCTCCAGTGCGCGGGTCAGTCAGATACACCCGCACTTGCGTGTAAGGCCGGGTCCACGCATTACCCAAGGGGATACTGAAGGTTCCCTCGACCTGCTCTAGTGAGACGGTGAAGTAGTTCACCATACTCCCAGAGTCTTCGTCATATCCGTTCAGGACTAGAGCCAATTCCCCGATCTCGCCGTCAAACAGCGACTTCATCTCCAAAACCGTACACCCCAGATTGTCGCTGTAGGAAAGTCCGGTATAGGTGATAAGGTCATCCTCAAGATATGCGCCGTCCGCGAGGAAGGACACTGCCTTCAGACGAGTGGGTGCCAAAAGCGACCCATCCATACTACCGGCATCCAGTACGATAGTGGAGGTGGACCCGAATGAGCCCTGCTCAATCGGAATCCGCCACCCACCGTGCCCGGACCAAATCACCTCCATGGTTTGACCGATGACATTCCATGGTTTGTACACCCAGGTCTGCCATTTTTTGCCGTTACGACTGACCTGTTTGTCCCCAAACCAAACTTCATCGAAATTCGAGGGTATTGCTTCCTGAAACTCCAACACAAGCATCCGGTTCGAGTTCACCGTCATCGCAAAAGGCATCGTCTGCTCCCCAGAACTTAGGTAAGTCGGGTCCATGGACTGGGAATAGAAAATCTGCTCCCCGGCCAAGTTCTCCCAAGCCGCATATCCTCGGAACCAGCCGACACCACAGTTCACACTGGCCCGAGCGACACCATCCACAAAGCGCTCGGAGAAGCTCACTACCTTGCCCTCGGACCCGTCCCACCGGTTGATCTCAGTGATCCTCCCGGTATAGACCGCACCGTTCGTCAAAAGATCCTCGAGACTCGCGGTCACATAAGACCGCATCCGCACTTCCTCCGTGTCGATGTTTGCTGCCCTCACGGACCAGCTGACACCGACCATGAGCAACGCCACCAACAGAATCAGCTTCTTCATCTTAGGCCTCTCTTGCTTTCTTGACTTGTTGTTTGTGAGACTCTTGAAGACACGGACACCGATTACTACTTACTGGTCTTGTCTCCTCCCTCCTTTTTTGGATTGAGATCCCCTTTCCCGCTTTTGGCCGAAGCCAAAGCTTGGTTGAGATCGGCTTCAGTGATTACTGTCGCCAGACCTTCCTTGACAGTCACCTCCGGCAGAATCACTTCCACCTTCGGCACGACGATCTTCACTGGCGCCGAGACCTTCTTGGCCACCGGTGTGGTTGTGGTCGATTCGGGAAATTCATGGAACTTGAGTCTTGCTTGGTATTTGGGTAAACCCCAAGCCAAAACAAAGACCCCCAGCACCACAATCCCTAACACCGCCAACCAGTCCCAACACTTCTTCTCTATCCTCTGGGCTTCTGTTTCCACGGTCTTTTCCACGGTCTTTCTCCTTTTTCTTTCTTGTTGAGTTGTCAACCATTTAAAAAGAAGCCTTTTTGCCTCTTTTACCTATTTAAGAGTATAGCAAATTATAATCAAAAAGTCAATAGCATAAAATATCCTTATTTATCAACATATTTATAAAATATAAGTTTTATATAAAAAGTTAGCGCGGTACACCCAGAAAGATGTA
>CAZJFZ010000004.1:0-546 GCA_964545745.1 uncultured Candidatus Saccharibacteria bacterium | reverse complement strand
CCGCCACTACACTTGCAGGTGTATGGCGTCGCTGTTGATGCCCGTTACGAATGTTCCAGTCGGCAAGATGAGATTGGTCGCAACCTCTTGTGCCGGTAACCATGTTTTGTCCGCCGTGTTGCTACTCGCAACCATGGACTTGGTCAGTTTGACCTTGACCATCGTACCCACGATCTCCGCGTCGGCGCAGACCGTCGGCGAGATGATAACATCACTTCCCGCCGTCGTGTTGGTGTCGTCCACCGTGGCCACCGTGGCCGTGGTGATCTCATTCTGGTCCGCCCACAGGTTCACCGTCACCACGAGAAACAGCATCGCCACCACCGTCATGATCCCGAGCATCAGCCTTCTCATTCCACACCTCCTCTTTCTTTGTTGGTCCAGTTAAGGACCGCTCCTCTTGTCTGACACGAGTTCATGATACACATAGGTGCATCACTTCGTGCCAAAGAACCAAACTTGTCTATCATAATAATATTACTAAACAAATTAATGCACTGGCCTATGATACAGTTGACACTAGATTGAACCTTGAAAACAATGAAT
>CAZJFZ010000003.1:21829-22963 GCA_964545745.1 uncultured Candidatus Saccharibacteria bacterium | reverse complement strand
TTTCTTTTAGACCAACTAATCTATCTACAGAACTACGAACGGCATTATTAGTCAAAACGCGATTGGTGTGTTGAAAGGAAGCAGCCGAGAGGAAACTGCGACGAGCGAGTGAAGCCTCGGTAATACCCATAACCACTGGCTCCGCTTTCATACCTTTACCACTCTTAGCTTCCGCTTCTTCATTTTCCAAACGAAAATCTAATTCATCAATGACATCACCTTCAGACACAGTTGTGTCACCAACATCTTTAACTTTCATTCTAGAAAACATTTGCTTTACAATAATTTCAATATGCTTACGAGAAACAGCTTCACCTTGAAGTTCATAAAGTTTATTTACTTCCGTAATAACATAACTCATAGTCTTTTCCTTGCCACCATATTTGAAAAGTTCATCAATATCTGCTGAACCATCAGTTAATAGTTGACCCTTCTTCACTTTATCCCCAACTTTGACTAAAGGAATTCTCTTGGAACTAAATTCATATTCTATTTCTGCAGACTTTTTAGTCTTAGATTTTTCTTCAATCTCTGGCAAAACGGTAATAATTTTTTCTTTGCCCATATCTTTTACACCGGTCACCACCCCATCCGCTTTGTTCACTACCGCTGGATTTTTTGGCTTTCTCTTTTCAAAAACTTCCTCCACTCGGGGTAATCCTTGAGTAATATCTCCACCTACCGATGCCGCTCCTCCAGAGTGGAAAGTACGCATAGTAAGTTGTGTTCCCGGTTCACCAATAGCTTGAGCTGCGACTGTTCCTACCGCTTCACCAAGACCCACTAATTCACCACGACCTAAATCTGAACCATAACATTCAGCGCATACCCCATGTACAGTTTTACAAGTCAAAGGTGAACGAACAAAGACTTCACCAACACCCTCTGCTTCTACTTTTTGAGATTCATCTTTTTTCAAAAGATGACCTTTTTTAAACATTATTTCTCCAGATTTATTAAGCAAATCAGAAGCCAAAATCCTACCACGAATATGCTTAGCTACTGAAACGCCAGATTCAAACTCACTCTGATTCTTAATACAAATACTTTCTTTTGTTTTACAATCAGCCTCAGTAATAACAATATCTTGAGCAACATCAAAGAGTCGGCGGGTAAGGTATCCGGCCTTAGCGG
>CAZJFZ010000003.1:17087-21819 GCA_964545745.1 uncultured Candidatus Saccharibacteria bacterium | reverse complement strand
TCCGTCAAACCTTTTCTCGAACCGTGAGTGGTGATGAAATATTCAATCGGCGTCAAACCTTCCTTCATTGAACCAATAACTGGAAATTCAATAGTTTCACCAGCAGTATTTTGAATCAAACCTTTCATACCGGCCATTTGAGTAATCGCTCCCAAAGAACCTCTAGCTCCAGAAACCCACATATCAGACACTGAACTTTTAACATCCAATGTTTTAGAAATAATTTTTTCCAAATCATTTTTAGCTCCATGCCAAATTTCAATATTCTTGCGTAATTTTTCTTCATCGGTCAATAAACCTTCGTTAAAGTAATTCAAAACTTCTAGAGATTTCTTCTTAGCAGCCTCAATCACTTGTGGTTTTTCTGTAGGAACTTTCAAATCATCAATTCCCCAAGTAATACCAGAATAAGTGGCATATTTGAAACCAAAAGCTTTGATCTTATCCAAGACATTTGGAATATTACTAATACCATACTTGCTAATCAAATCATCCAAAATAGCCGACATAGTTTTCTTAGTAATTTCTTTATTCACAAATGGATAATCTGAAGGCAAAGTTGAGTTGAAAAGCAGACGACCGACAGTAGTTTCAAATGGTTTACCATCAAAAAGATGATACTTTGGTTTATCAGTCCCCAAGACATGGATTTTAGCCCGAATAGAAATACCCTCAAAATCAAAAGTGGTAATGGCACTATTTGGTGAAGAAAAATACTTACCTTCACCAAGCTCACCCGGCACATCTTTGGTCATCCAATAACAACCGAGCACAATATCCAACAGTTTAGCGGAAACAGTCAATTCCGCATTACCCGGTTTCAAAATATTTTTATCCGCCGCCATAATTTCGTGGGCTTCAATTTGTGCTTCTTCACCTAATGGCACATGCACCGCCATCTGGTCTCCGTCAAAGTCGGCGTTAAAAGCGGTACAGACGAGGGGGTGAACTTGGATAGCAGAACCTTCAATCAAAACCGGCTTGAAAGCCTGAATACCCAAACGGTGCAAAGTTGGCGCTCGGTTCAACAGCACATATTTATTTTCAATAATTTCTTCTAAGATAGCCCACACTTCCGGAATCCCATCATCAATCAGACGACCAGCACCACGGATGTTAAAGGCTAATTCTTTTTTCAAAAGCTCAGAAATAATAAACGGTCGGAAAAGTTCCAAAGCCATATTTTTTGGCAAACCACACTGATTAAGTTTTAATTCTGGACCAACCACAATCACCGATCGGCCGGAATAATCTACTCGTTTACCCAAAAGGTTTGAACGGAAAAGACCGCGTTTACCTTTAAGGTTATCCGCCAGAGATTTCAAAGCTCTCTTTTGTGAATTGCCCACAGCCGAAAACGAATCATTACCACTTCTAATAGAGTTATCAATGAGTGAATCCACTGCTTCCTGCAAAATTCTCTTTTCATTACGCAAAATAACTTCTGGAGCTTTTATTTCCTTTAATTTCAAAAGACGATTATTTCTATTTATCACTCGACGATATAAATCATTTACATCGGAAGTGGCATATCGTCCTCCGTCCAAAGGGACCATTGGTCGCAAAGCTGGTGGAATCACCGGAATCCGAGTCAAAAACATCCACTCCGGTTTAACTTCCGCTTCCCGCATAGAACGAACCAAAGAAATTCTTTTATTTAATTTTTCTTTTTCTAAAGAACCAGCTTTTTCTAATTCTGCTTCCAACTTTTTCTCCAAATCAAGCATTTTTATATTTTTCAATAAATCAAAAATTGCCTCCGCCCCAATCGCCGCTTCAAAAAGAGAGCCATACTTCATAGAATACTTGTGATAGACAACTTCATCCATCACCACTCCAGATCGAATAGATTCCACTTCCTTTTTAGCATTAATCAAAAGCTCTTTCAAAGCTTCCTTAGTTTTTTCATCCTGTACAGTTTTGACTTTTTGTTTGAATTCATTATCAATATCTTTCAAAATTCTTTCTCGTTCGGATTCGTGAGTAACCGTCACAATGTAACCAGCAAAGTAAATAACCTTCTCCAAATCCGAGGTGGTCATACCTAAAATAGTTCCAATTTTAGACGGAATACCACGCAAAAACCAAATATGAGAAACCGGCGAAGCCAGTTCAATATGACCCATTCTTTCTCGGCGGACAATAGAGCGGGTAATTTCCACACCACATTTCTCGCAAACAATTCCTTTATAACGAATACCTTTATATTTACCACAATAACATTCAAAATCTTTATCTGGACCAAAAATCTTCTCATCAAACAAACCGCTTTTCTCAGATCGTTGGGTACGATAGTTAATAGTTTCCGGTCTCGTCACCTCACCATAAGACCAGCCCTTAATCACTTCGGGTGAAGCCACCTTCAGCGAAATGGCATCAAAATCATTGAACTCTACATTTTTATTTTTACTGTTTATCATATTTTTGTTTTGTATAATTAATGATTTTGATTAGTTAGTAAATTTAAAAGTTGATAAAATTTTGTTAAAATATTCAATTCTTTTTTCTGACAAAATAATTCCATTAATATTGTTATATTCTCCTTTATATCCGTAGGAAAATTCACCTATCCATGAATTCCTTAAAATCAAAGTTGAATTATTCTTAAGAGAAAGATAATATACATCCACGCCACATCCTTCTACCCCCATTGAATATAAATATCCAGACAGATTCCCCACTGTAAACTCTTTAATACCACTATTATTATCTATGGTAGGTCTCCCATCTGAGTCAAACTTTACTCCATAATAATTCGCGGAACGAAGTACATCCACAACTTTACCATCAGTTATAATACCAGCTAAATTAAAATCTGTAATAGAATCTATATAGCCTCCGTCTCTAAAATTACAAGGGGCTCCATGCCTAAATGGCACGCTATGCGAAAGAGAAAATCCATTAGCAATATTTTTTAATGTCAAAATATTTGAATAAACAAATTCAAAACCATACTGAGTATTAATATATGTTTTCCAATCTTTTATATTATCAGTGGTAGATACAGTGTTTTGGACTGTTGATGTTGCAACAATCAGCCTATCTCCAATCGCTCCATCTGGTTGAATAATATCACTTGGTCTATTGTCAAAAATAAAACCTATCTTTTGGGCATAATAATATCCTCCAATACCAATTATTAGGACGGCAACTACAGTGATAAGAACTGGGACAATAAAACCTTTTTGCTTATTTGTTTTCATGATTTTTTATTAAATTATTAAATTAATTTTTTAATACTTTCATTGGTCACCAAGGATTTCATCTGGACTATCGCACTCTCATTTAACTTTAATAATCTTTCCTTTTGTGCCAACCCTGCCCGAATGTATTCCGCATTTAGATTTTCCAAATTGGCTAAACAAACAAGCTGGGCCACATCTGCATAATCACGAATATTGCCTTCTATTTTAGGATTTTTATCTCGCCATTCCTTTGCTGTCATGCTAAACAATGCCTTATTTAAAACATCTGCCTCATTTGCATATATAGTATTTACTTGAGTAGCAGAAATGCGGGCTGGAATAATATATTCTCTAATAGCATCAGTGTGAATCCGATAATTTATTTTAGTCAGCATTCTTTTCACATCCCAGCCAAGAATCAACCGTTCATTTTCATCAGCCTTAAGTCTTTGAAATTCTTTAATCAAGTACAATTTAAATTCTGGAGATAACCATGTAGCAAATTCAAAAGCGATATCCTTATGAGCAAAAGTTCCTCCATATCTTCCAGCGACTGATTTTATACCAATTGCACCGGTCTTTTGTATCCATTTTGAGGAAGATAAGATAAAACCATTAGAACCGGCCATATTTCTAATGTTACCGAATTCCGTAACATTAAAATTAGAATTGTGCATTTGCTCCCAGGAACCCATAAATTGAATGGTATATTTAGTAGAGAGCCAGTGAGCAATTACTATGCCTGTTGCCTCTAAATCCTTGAATTTTGCCATATCAGTCAAACAAATGTAATCATCATTATTTTTTGATAATCTGACATTTATATCAATATTTTGAATTTTTATAATCTTTGACATAGATTTTTGGATTAGAGTAATATTTACTCTCTTTCCTCAGAGTTTTTCTTATTTTTTAACAGTTCCACATTGAGACCGAGTCCTCTCAAATTGTTTAATAACACATTAAATGATGCTGGAATGTTTGGTTGTTTAATTCTTTCTCCTTTAACAATAGAATCAAAAGCTGCGGAACGACCAACAATATCATCAGATTTAATTGTAAGCATTTCTCGTAAGGTATATGCCGCCCCATGACCAAGCAAAGCCCAGACTTCCATTTCTCCAAATCTCTGTCCTCCGCCTTGGGCTCGTCCACCTAATGGCTGTTGCGTAATAAGTGAATATGGACCAATAGAACGCATATGAATCTTGTCTTCCACTTCATGATGCAGTTTTAAAATATACATATAACCAACGGCGACTTCCTGCTGAAAAGCTTCACCGTTTCGGCCATTATAAAGTTTCATTTTTCCACTTTCCTTAAAACCCGCTTTGACTAATTCCGCTTTTATTTCCTCTTCTGTGGCACCAGCAAATGGTGGCACAATGGCTTGATAGTTTAATGAGTTAGCTGCTAAACCCAAATGCAACTCTAAAATCTGTCCCAAGTTCATACGAGAAGGCACACCGAGCGGAGTTAAAATCATATCCACCGGCCGACCATCTGGCATATAAGGCATATCTTCTTCTGGTAGAATTTTGGAAATA
>CAZJFZ010000003.1:0-17077 GCA_964545745.1 uncultured Candidatus Saccharibacteria bacterium | reverse complement strand
GACGACCAGATAGTTTGTCACCCACAGAAATACTGCGTAGTTCCGCCACTTCAATATGAATTCTTTTTATAATACCGCTTTCAAGTTTATCACCTTTCTCCCGGGAAAATACTTTTACGGACACGATCCTTCCCTTCTTTCCTCCTTCCAATCTCTTAGAAGTATCTTTCACATCTCTGGCTTTCTCACCAAAGATAGAACGCAAAAGTCTTTCCTCTGGTGTTAGTTGCGTCTCACCCTTTGGCGTAATTTTACCGACAATAATATCTCCCGGTCTGACTTCCGCTCCCACTCGCACCACACCGTCTTCATCCAAGTTTTTTAATTTAGCTTCACCAACATTAGGAATATCATGAGTGGTTACTTCCGGTCCCAGTTTGGTATCCCGAACATTGACCACAAACTCTTCAATGTGAATAGAAGTAAATTTACTATCTTTAACTAATTTTTCTGACAAAATAATGGCATCTTCATAGTTGGAACCAGACCAAGACATAAAAGCAATTAAAATATTTTGACCGATCGCAGTTTGTCCTTTATCGGAAGAAGAAGTATCCGCCAAAAGTTCCCCTTTCTTTACTTTTTGACCCAAAGACACAGCTGGTCGTTGATGAAAAACGGTAAAACTGTTGGTTCGAGAAAATTGAATTAGATTGTATTCTTTTTCCTTATCTTTTTCATTGGTTACTTTTATTTTTTTGGAATCCACATAAGTCACTTCTCCAGCTTCTTCAGCAAAAATAAGTCTGCCAGTGTATCGAGCCGCTTCTTCTTCAATTCCTGTTGCCACGAGTGGTGCTTGCGGTTGTAGACAAGGCACCGCTTGCTTTTGCATGTTGGAACCCATCAAAGCACGGTTAGCATCATCATGATTTAGGAATGGGATCATCGAAGTGGCAATAGAAAAAGCTTGATTGGTGGCAACATCCATAAAGTCTACTTCATTACTCTTAACAACAGTTGGCACACCATTAACACGCACCTCCACCTCTTCATCAATTATTTTTCCTTTAGCATCCAGATGGGTAGCGGCATGAGCAATTTTGAAGTTTTCTTCTTCTAAAGCATTCAAATATTTTATTTCATCTGTAATTACTCCGTGTTTTACTTTGACATAAGGTGTTTCAATCATTCCAAAATCATTGACCCGCGCATAGACGGACAAACGCAAAATCAAACCAATGTTTGGTCCTTCGGGAGTATGAATAGGACAAACCCGACCATAGTGTGAAGGATGAACATCACGAACTTCAAAACCGGCCCGTTCTCTGGTCAAACCACCCGGACCTAAAGCTGATAAGGTTCGCAAATGCTCAATCTCCTGCAAAATATTTTCCTGCGCCATAAATTGAGATAATTGGTTGGTAGTAAAAAATTCCTTGATTCTGGCTTGAAGTGGTCGCGGAGAAATAAAGTTTACTGGCATGGTAATATCCGGATCCACCGTGGACATTCGGTCCTGAATATTTCTCTTCATCTGGGACATACCGATGCGCACTTTAGCTTGAAAAAGTTCTCCCACAAAACGCACTCGGCGAGAACCCAAGTGATCAATATCATCTTCTACGGCATCCTCATCGTGATTGAGAGAAACAATTTTGGCAATAATGGTAAACAAATCATCCAGATTTATAGTCTTGCGCTCTAACTCTTTCCCCTCCAGAACTTTACTAAATCGTTTGTTAAAACGAAAGCGACCCACTTTAGAAATGTCATAACGATCCGTGTTAAAAATACCACTGATAAACTCTTTGGCATTTTCTGCTGTAGCCAAATCACCATCACGCAATCTTTTATAAATTTCTATATAAGAATCTTCAACCGTTTTGGCATGATCCTTGGCTAAATTAAGCTCCATCGCTTTTTGCACTTCTTCATTATCTTTAAATTGTTCTACCATCTGCTTATCTGTCGCCCCTAAAACACGCAAAAGTGAAGTAATAAAAAACTTTCTCTTTTTATCTATTTTGACATAAATTAAATCATCAGCATCAGATTCAATTTCAATCCAGACTCCGCGCGCTGGGATTATTTTGGCCCCAAAATATCGTTTACCCTTAATTTCATTAGTAGTAAAAAACATACCGAAGGAACGAGCCAGCTGTGGCACAATCACTCTTTCAATACCATTGATAATAAAAGTCCCATGATCCGTCATTAGTGGGATATCTGTCAAAAAAATTTCCTGTTCCTTCTCAGTAGAAAGTATTTTATTCTTTAATTTGACCTTAGCCGATAATTTGCCTTCATAAGACATTTTATTATCTTTGGCATAATGTTCATCATATTTAGGTTGGAGAATTTCAAAAGAAGAAAAAGAGAGCTCAAACTTCTTTTCCGCATAATCTTTGATCGGAGAAAATTCCTTAAAAACTTCCGCCAAACCTTTTTCCAACAACCACTTAAAAGATTCCGTTTGGTGGGATACTAAATTTGGTGGTGTGATAAGTGGGGCCTTGAACTTACCAAAATACTTTTTTTCTCTTTTAACTAATTTCATTTTTTTCTAAGGAAGTAAGAAACATTTGAATTTTTTTAGTCTGGTTGGGCCCGGACAAAAAAATTTAAATAGTTTTTACTTCCACATTACTAAAATAACAAAAAGAACACCTATCCGACTAAGGCGTCTTTAAAATGATAAAATTTTATCTTTTTCTTATGCTAAGCAAGTGGTTTTAAAAAACTACTAATCCTTTCCCCCAGAACTCAATCTTGCTAATGTAAAAGTTAGCCTATACTAATGTCTGTTCAATGTCAAGCAAGTTATCCACACCTCTCCCTTTGTGGCATAATTAAGTGAAAGTTAAGGATATTTAATTATCCCTTTAATTTTATTAAATAACGCTTGATTTATTAATATAGCTTCTCTGCTTACCAAGAATTTATTTGCTCTCCCTTTAGAAATTCCACACAAAGCACTTCCTTGTTTATATTTGTCCGTATCCCTTAAAAAATAAATTGAAACCGTTTTTGGGTCGTGAATAAGGCAAAAAGATGACTTTTTTAAGGCTGGTATCTTACACATATTTCCATCTGGTTTTTTAAATTTACAGTTCATCTGATTTCCTAATAGCTAAATCTTCCACCTTTTTTCTATCTGAATGTGAGAAAAAACTAGATTCTACAGTTTTCTTATGCTTCCTTTGGTCAAAAGCAGAACGAATATACGGTGTAAAACCGCGATTTGTTTCATCTAACAATGGCATTTCTTCCCTTATCTCGTTCTGTAGTTTCCTTATATCCTCAAAAAACCCGTAAAGAGCCTTTCTGTGTTGTCCAGTTATAATATCGTCTCCACAGAAAAAAGTTATATCATTTAACCCATATGAGCCAAAAATATAAAAAGCATCAGCCTTAGGAACATTACTATTCCAAATAGGTTTTGATTGGGATTTTGAAGAAAATTTGATTTCTAGTGGAATCACTTTTTTGTCCGTGAATATAATATAATCGGGAAATTGCTGTGAACCGTACGGTTGATAAATGTAAGACCGTATTAATTTTTTATTTGGAATATTTATAAAATTGGTAGCTAATTTATCTTGAACATGATTTTTAATAGCTTTCCATGAAACTATATCAATATCCTGTTTGAGAATACGTCTAAAACCAAGAGACATATTTAAATAATTAGCAATACGGTCCTCAAAATCCTTGCCTAATTTAGCATTTAAATAAGAACTTTTGTCTGTTTTCAAAGATAAAAAAAGTTTATTAAGCATATAATTTGTTATATTCATTTACTACATCTGCTTTTCCAAAACCATAGATAGTTGTATTTTTTCTTGCTAAAGATATAAAATCTAGACTCATTAATCTCCGTTTAATCTTTTCATTTATAGCTTTAAACATTATCCATTGTTTATTCCTCTCACATTTTTCTGCTACTGTCTCTCGTCTTGTATAATCCTCATAACCCTGTCTTGGAACAGCAAAATCCCATTCTTTATTAAAAAATTTTAATGCCCCTGGTGTATTATTATATTGATAAATTTTAAAATCATGATGCTCAATTGGTGGTGAAGTTAAGATTCTAAGGTTTTTTCTTCCCATGTCAAGTCTAGTCCAGATTTGAAAATTACAACGAACCATGCGCTCCTTACCATCTGGTGTATAAAAAGAATTATCTTTAAGTTCAAAATCTCTTATTAATTTAAAGTCTTTATTTAATTTGGAATGTACTGAATACTTTTTAAATTGTCTTGGTACAATAAAAGCAATTATATCTGTCATTAGAGCGGCATGATTAAAAAAATCAATAGCAAGCTTAGAACGATGTCCGAATGGTGGATTACCAACAACTACATATTTTTGTTTTAAATCTTCCGGATACCAATTTAAATAATCATGTTTAATAATTCCTTCGTGTTCAATACCTATACATTTTAGTGGATCAATATCAATACCTATTCTCCTGTCTTTTGGAAGAACTTGATAAAAACAACCGCAACCAGCCGATGGTTCAATAAATTTATATTTTTTCAAATTAATCCCAATATCTTGAGCTAAATTCTGAAACTCATCAAAACATTCCTTAGCAATATCTGGTTTAGTATAAAATTGATCTTTCAATTTATAAGCCATCATATACTAAATATTATACCAACTTACAAAAACTTATACAACACTTATATTACCACGATAAACATCATTGCTGATACTTATCCCCATTTTGTACTTGACAGAAAAAACAGGGTATGCTATACTTAAAATACAAATTAGAGGTGTGGAAAAAAAAGTAGTCATTTTTAGAACATATCATTCATTTGTGCTTTAGTAGTTAATCTAAAATCAATGACCGGTACAATTAAGAAATTGGTCTCTGAGAAAGGTTTCGGTTTCATCACCGGAGAAGGCTTAGCGAAGGATTTATTCTTCCATAGCAATTCTCTTTCAGGTGTTGCTTTCGCTGACCTTCGAGAAGGAGATGCTGTCTCATTTGACACGGAAGAGACCCCAAAGGGCCCAGCCGCTGTTAATGTGATGAAGGCATAATTTCACACGGCTTTGCGCCGTAGAAATTCTAAACAAAACCACCCCGAGCTTAGATGCTAGGGGTGGTTTTGGTTTATATATAAGAGAAACCACCAGTAGTGTTTCTCTGCCCACTAATAAAGCACGAGTTGCTTCATCTGTAAGCCCGCAGGTACAAGAGTCGTTCGCTCGCCGCTACTAAACCCCTTACAACTGGTGGTTAGCTAAACCTTTGCGTTCGAAACGCTAGACGACCCGGTGCCAATCAAGTCGTCAGGTAATTTAATGGTAGCATAAAAAATAAATTTACTCTACTATTTCTTAAAAAACCAAAAAATATTTAGAAATTCTTGAAACCCCCACAACAACATTTGATAAGCGACCGCTTATCAAATGTTGTTGTGTAAAAAGACCAAAAAGAACAACTTACCCGACAAAAAATTACAAATCAAAATACTCCCGTACCGTTTTGTCATTCTCTATCCTATCCACAATTAAATACAAAACATCCTTACCGATTTCAAAATCGGCTTTAATCAAAGTTATCAAATCTTCACAATCATATGGAAAAACCCAAACACTTTTTTGCAATTTTATAAAACCAATATCAATAAGGGTATTCCTTATCTTATCTCTTAAATATTTTCTTTCTTCTTTTATATCAAAAATTATTATTCGCCACTTTTTATCCCATCTTTTTGGTTTAGCAACCTTGAGACTTTTTCCTTCTAACCTACCCAAAAACGATTTACCTTTTAGTGTTAATTTCAAAAAACCATCTTTGTATTCCAAAAAACCTTTATTCACTAACTTTCTTCTAGAATAATTAATGGACTCTCTTTGGCTTCTTTTAATTGCCTGTCCTTTAATAAATTTACCGAATATCTGTAAAACATTTGGCGCCACAGCTGCCACTCCAAGCAAACCAGCTACCGCAACTGTCCCCAAAATCGCTTTTTGTATTTTTCCAACCCTAATTTCCTTCCTTAATGATGCTTCTAAGGTCCCCATATCTTAATATTAATTCGTAATTTATCTTATCATACCAAATTTACTATAACAACATTTAGTCAGCGACCGCTTATCAAATGTTGTTATCAAAAAATTATGTAATACCATATCGTTGACCTCAACAAGATGGTTGTGAAAATCTTTTTAAACAAAGACATCCCTATCACTATAAAGTCTTAGTAATCAAATTCGGCGAAGTGGGAACAGTTTCTACTCGAAAGTTAATACGACCAAGAGTTTGACCGGACGGGGTCATTACTTTCACCCGCCAGAGACCGGGCGGAACGGATTGTTTGGCAGAATAAGTACGAAAACCAGCTTCTCTTCCACCAGAAATAGGCAAAACAATTTTACTGGAATCAATCCACTCTTTTTTTGCTTCATCATAATACTGCCACTGATGAATAATTTTTGTACCAAAATTTACTGGTGAAAAGACAGAACTAAAAATATAAACAGTCCCCCACGCCACCTCGTGAAAAACCGGATAGCGATTAAAATAATTCCACCAAGGAGAAGATTCACTTTTGGCTTTATAATCTGATGAGGTTTTTATAATCTGATGATAGACTCCAGCTTCTTTCAAAGATAAAGGGATGGGTGGAATAATGTCACCAAAATATAAAATATTCATTATAATCAAAATAGCGGTAACGCTGGCCCGTAAAACATTATGACTATCTTTGAACTTTTCTTGGGCAATCTTTTTAAGCAAAAACAAAAAAAGAAAAATAATAATTAAACTTAAAACTCCACTGGCTACAAAGAGATCCGCTCCTAAACGGTGAAAAAGAACCGGCAAGAGAAAAACCAAAAAAAGGTATAGGGAGATAAAAAGAATACTGACCTGAAAAGCTAACCGTTCATAATGCTTTTTCCAAAGTTCATTACCCACAAGTAAGATCAAGAGCATTAAAACAAAGAGCCAGCTATCAGAAAAAGATGAACTCCGCATATAAAAAACAAAAAAGGTGGAAAAGAGCCCACCAAAAGCAAATTGAATAATGAGAGTCAAATAAAAATGAAACTTCTGTCTATCGGAATCAGAAACACTTTTTTTGTCCGCGCGATTTTCATATAAAGTCATGGCCATAATTCCCAAGCCTGCAATTAAAAGATGCACCACAATCCAAAAATTTTCAATAAACATATCCACCCGAGTAAGGGTTAGAGAAGTAAAAATAAAACCATAAATCAAACCTATAGGTGAAATATATTTTTCAAACCTTTTATAAAAATCTGAGAATTTATTTAAGAACATAATTATATTATATTACATTCCCCTCTTTTTAAGAAACAGACGGACGAGGCGTAAATGTTCAAAAAAGAAACCAGAGTTTTCACCGCCGAGAATTTTCATCACCGGAGATAAACGCAGTTCGCGATTCTCACCATAAATACTGTTAAACACTCCCCAAATCTTTTTAAATTTAGCTGGAGTGATTTCACTTTCCAAATGGCGAATATCTAATTTTGGATCTTCCGCTAAAAGTTTTTCCACATGGTCTAAAATCGTGCCAATTTTTGCCCCACGCAAACCAGCAATCTCTTTCAAACCCATCCCCGCTTCCAAATATTTTCTTGTTTCCTCCATGGTTGAAACTTTTACTTTTTTAATTCGACCGGAGGCGGTTCGGACAGGAGAGACTTTTTGTAGAAACTTTTTTTGTTTTTCTTGTCTTTCCATATCTGGCAAACTCATCATTTCTGCCAAATGTTTATTAGAAATTTTTCGCAAGCCCTCATCAAAGTCTAAAACTTCCCCCCTCACTTGAGTAGCCAAGTCATTTAATCCAAGTAAGGTTAAACCTTCAAGGGAGCGGACTCGCGATAGCGCCACATAACCCATTCCCCTTTCAAAAGATTTGGACAAGTCCACTTCAATAGCATCCAAGCTCATTCCTTGGCTTTTATGAACGGTAATGGCCCAAGCTAAACGCAAAGGATACTGCCCAATCGTTGCTTTTGGCTTACCTTCTTCTTCAATCATCCAATTAGCCGTTTTAACATGAATATTTCTTCCTCTGGCCGTTTGGACAATCGGTCCCTCATAATCAAAACCAACAATCTTGCCCAAAGTCCCATTAACATACCCTTCTTCAAAATTATTTTTAACAAACATCACTTTAGCCCCCACTTTTAATTTTAAAATTTCTGGGGCCAAACAACTCTTTTTTAAAGCATCCACCAAAGGTTTTCGTCCCTTACTCTCCATCTGATATTCCCTTTGCTGTCCAGATAATTTTCCAAGTTCTCGATTATTTATTTCATCTACATCAATATTGTGAGTATGTAATCTCGTCGGTTCAGACCAAGGTTTAACCTTAGTCTGGACTAAGGTTAAACCTTGGTCTATCTTTCGAGAAAGTAGATGTTTCATCCCTTCTTCAGATAATTTATTGCCCCGAATTTCATTTAATACTTTCAAAAAAGCCGAGTCTGTCTGGCGATGCTGTTCTTCCAAATAACAAATTTTGAAATTAGCTTCTTTCCAAATTTCTGCTTCATAAGCAAACTGAGCTAAAGGTTCTCCACTGCGGGCAATCGGTGGTAATTGAAAAAAGTCACCACACAAAATAATCTGTATTCCCCCAAACGGAGCCGAATTATTTTTCATATACTGACAAATCTCATTTATTAAATCCAAACGAAAATGGTGAAGCATTGAAACCTCATCAATCACCAGCACTTGGGTTCGGTCAAACCGGTCTCGTAAATATTTTCTAGTTTTTAATTCTTCCAAATCACCTTTAGTCAAAGAATCTTTTATTCCCATTCCCGTCCAAGAATGAATCGTCGTTCCGCCCATATGGGTAGCGGCAATACCGGTGGAAGCGGTAATGCCCACATCCACCAAATTATCTTTCAAAAAATTTATATATTTATTTAAAACAAAAGTCTTCCCGCTCCCCGCCGGTCCAGTCAAAAAAACATTGTAACCTAATTTCAAAATGTCTAAGGCTTCAATTTGCGTCATTCTGCTATTCTAGCATAAATATTTTATTATTTTGTTTTTTAGACTATAATGCCTCTATGCCATCAAAATTTATCCACCTACATACTCACTCACATTATTCCCTCTTAAACGCCCTACCAAAAATTCCTGAATTGGTGAAAGAAGCAAAAAAAAATGAGATGAGCGCTTTAGCTTTGACAGATAATGCTAATCTTTATGGTGCGATTGAATTTTACAAAGCCTGCAAAAAAGAAAATATCAAACCGATTATCGGGGCGGATATGTATGTGGCTACCCGCACTAGAAATGACAAACAAGGTGGAGTAGACAATCGGCGTTCTCGACTAGTTCTTTTGGTCAAAGATTTAACTGGTTATCATAATTTAATTAAATTAGTCACTTTGGCTAACCTAGAAGGATTTTATTATAAACCACGAATTGACAAAGAACTAATTGAAAAATATGCTGAGGGACTTATATGTCTTTCTCCCTCTTTTTCCGGCGCTATAACTCAAGCCCTAAAAAATAGTGACCAAGAAGAAGCTAAAAGATTGGTGTCTTGGTATAAAAAAGTTTATGGTAAAGAAAATTTTTATTTAGAACTTACCCATCATCCAGAAATTGACGGTCACGAAGAGACAATGAAAAAAATTGTCACTTTGGCTAAAGAAACTGCTACTCCCTTAGTAGCCGCCCATGATGTATATTATCTCGCACCCGAAGATAAAAAAGCTCGAGATACTTTGCTTTTAGTAAATACGGGAGGTGACTTTTCTGATCGTAATTCAGACAGTCAGGAAGAAGATTTTTCTTTTCTTTCGCCCGAAAAAGCGGAAGCTCTTTTTGCCGATACGCCTGAAGCCTTAACTAATACTTTAAAAATTGCTGGGCAATGCAATTTAGAACTCAAACTTGGCACTTGGGTTTTTCCCGATTTCCAAGTAGAGAGCGGGCTCACACCAGATGAAGAATTAAAAAGATTAGCCTATGAAGGATTCAAAGTTCGCGAACTAGAACAAACTAAAGAATATTTAGATCGTTTAGAGTATGAACTCAAAGTCATCAAAGATAAAGGTTATGCCCCATACTTTCTAGTAGTGGCGGACCTGCTTCGTTTTGCTCACGAGCACAAAATCCTCACCAATATCCGAGGATCAGTGGCCGGTTCTCTTACCACTTATTTGACAAAAATTACCAATGTTAATCCCATTGAATATAAATTACCCTTTGAAAGATTTTTAAATCCAGAACGACCCTCCGCCCCCGATATTGATATGGACTATGCAGATAATCGCCGAGATGAAGTGATTGCTTATGCCCGAGAAAAATATGGCCATGACAAAGTAGCACAAATTGGTACCTTTGGAACGATGATGGCGCGCGGTTCGGTCAAAGATGTGGCGCGAGCGATGGGCTTTCCTTACACTTTGGGTGATCGCATTTCCAAACTTATTCCCATTGGTGCCCAAGGATTTCCGATGACCATTGATCGAGCTCTGACAGAAGTAGCCGAACTTAAAGAAATGTACGACAAAGAAACCGATGTAAAGACAATTATTGATATGGCGAAAAAAGTGGAAGGTTGTGCTCGCCACATTTCTGTCCACGCCGCCGGTGTCGTGATGGCTCCTAAACCACTTACCGAGTTCACTCCTCTCCAGTTTGATACTAAGGGCGAAGAAAAAATTATTACTCAATATGACATGCATGCGGTGGAAGATGCTGGTCTTTTAAAATTTGACTTTCTAGGGATAAAAAATTTGGCCATCCTTTCCAATGCGGTTACTCTGGCAGAAAAAATTGACGGAGTAAAAGTAGATATTGAAAATATTCCGATGGATGATCCTAAAACTTTTGCTTTACTTGCCAAAGGTGAGACCACCGGTTTATTTCAGCTCAATGGTTCTGGTATGACCAAATATTTAAAAGAATTAAAACCAACCACCATTCATGACATCAATGCCATGGTGGCTCTTTACCGCCCTGGTCCCTTGGAGTCCATCCCTGAATATATTAAAAGAAAACATAATTCGCGCACCATAAGATTTTTGGATTTGCGAATGAAAGATATTTTAGCTCAATCTTTTGGGGTAATCACTTATCAAGATGATGTAATGCTTATTGCCATCAAGCTCGGCGGTTACTCTTGGTTGGAAGCGGACAAGTTACGCAAGGCGATGGGTAAAAAAATTCCAGCAGAAATGGAAGCCCAAAAGAGTAAACTAAAAGAGGGTCTCTTAAAAAATGGTATGATCCAGGAAAAAGCTGATGAGCTATGGTCTCTGATTGAACCGTTTGCCGCTTATGGATTTAATAAAGCGCACGCCGCCTCTTATGGCCGTGTAGCTTATCAAACAGCTTATATGAAGGCTAATTTTCCGGCCACTTATATGGCCTGCGTGCTGACGGCCGACTCCGGCGATGTGGAAAAGATTGCCGAATTTATTGGCGACTGTAAAAGGATGGATATACCTGTCCTACCACCAAATATCAATGAAAGTTTTCAAGCTTTTACTGTTATAAAAACCTCACCCCTAACCCCTCTCCTTAGAAAAGGAGAGGGGGGACAGAAAGACAAAATCCGTTTTGGGCTAACCACCATAAAAAACTTTGGCGAAGGTATTGCTAACACTATTATTGAAGAAAGAAAAAAGAATGGTAAATTTAAATCTCTCTCAAACTTTTTAGACAGAATAAAAGACCCGCCTGCTCCCGAAGGACGGGCAGGTAAAAATCTGAACAAAAAATCACTAGAAGCCTTGATCAAAGCTGGAGCAATGGATGAGTTCGGTGACCGTGGGCAAATGCTTGTCAATGTAGAAAACATGCTCACCTATTCCAAAGAAGCTAGTAAAATGTCCGAGAATCAAGATTCACTTTTTGGTGCTTTCGTAGAGGGAATGGAAAATGTAAATAATTTTAAATTAGTTGATGCTCCACCAGCCACCGTAATGGAAAAATTGAGTTGGGAAAGAGAACTTTTGGGCTTATATCTGTCCGGTCATCCCTTGGATAAGTTTAGAAAAATAATTGAAGAAAAAAATTACAAAATCGCTAAAGTAAAAACGGAAGGAAAAGAAGGTAAAGAATTTACGGTGGCCGGAATAATTGAAGAAATTCGTGCTATCATCACCAAAAAAGGTGATAATATGGCTTTTGTCAAACTCTCCGATTATACTGATACTTTAGAAACAGTGGTCTTCCCCCGCACCATGACTGAGTTTAAAAATCTTTTAGTTAAAGACAAATGTGTTGCGATCAAAGGCAAAGTTTCTCTTCGTAATGGCGAAACCACTTTAATCGTAGACAAAATGCGTGAACTAATATAAAACCCATATTTCAGACAAGGACAGTCCTTGTCCGAGTTAGCCATATTTTGGCACTTCTTTCTACTCATTAAAATTTAACCACTCGCTTACCATATTCTTAAAATCCAAAACTGTTTCAAAATATTCCGGAAAAGCCTCCTTATTTAAAATATTTCTTTCCAATCTTTTTCCTCCGCCATAATCAGAATAACTTGAATACTTATAATTATCTAAAAAGGTTTTGGCTTTCTTTTTATCCTCAATTCGTTTTTCTTTCCAACCACTATCAACAATGCCGATAGGGTTTAGATGAATATATGTAAATTGATATTTCAGATATTGATCATAATCTAAATGTTTGGCCTTAAATGGTCCTTCAAAAAGAGAACCCGTACGATGATATTTTTTATTAAAATACATAGAATATGAAGTTAATAACTTTTTCATAAATGTACTTATACCGCTTTCTGTCTTTTCCCTAATCAAAAGATGAAAATGGTTTGGCATTAGACACCAGGCACCAATATCTACTAAAGTATCTGTTCTGTCTTCATTAAATATTTCAGACAAGGACAGTCCTTGTCTGAATAGGTCCCCAAGATCTACTCTGTCAGTACTATTACACAAATAAAGTAAAAGAGTGAAACGATTGTAATCATATTCATCCAAGAAAATAATTCTTTTCTCCGTACCTCGATTATAAACATGATAGAACTCTTCAAAAGAAAAGGTTAAATCTCTGTACATATCTGTATTGTATCAAATAACCATACTCAGGACAAGGACAGTCCTTGTCCGAGTTAGCCATATTTTGGCGGTGATTAATTATGGAGGTTGTGGACAAAACATTTTTGAGTTGTCTTTTTTTAATAGCTATTGTAATATAGGTAGTATAGAGATTGTGATAGCTACCAACTATCAATTTGCAAGAATCCTCACTGAGGCTAATCTATAACAAATAAAAAAAGAACCAAGTTGGGTGGAACCGCGAACTAGACTCGCCCCGACAAAAAATGAAAATTCATTTTTTGTCGGGGCGATTTTAATAATTTTATTAATTTAAAAACAATTATGGAACCAGAAAATTTACATAAAATGCGACATTCACTTTCACATTTATTGGCGGCGGCGGTTTTGGAATTTTATCCGGACGCAAAGTTAGCCATTGGCCCGGCGATTGATACTGGCTTTTATTATGACTTTGAATTTAGTTCTCCTGTAAGTGATAAAGACTTAGGAAAAATTGAGCAAAAAATGCGTGAACTATTAAAAAAAGGATTAACTTTTGAGAAAAAAAATATTTCGGAAAAAGAAGCCAAAAAACTTTTTGCCAACAATCCCTATAAATTAGAATTAATTGCCGATATTGAAAAGGAAGGTGGTCAACCAACTATTTATACTTCAGGTGATTTTACTGATCTCTGTGCCGGACCTCATATTTCAAATACCAAAGAAATTCCAGCGGGTAGTTTTAAATTAGAGAGAATCGCTGGAGCTTATTGGCGGAGAAAGGAAAAAAATAAAATGCTGACTCGTATTTACGGCTTAGCTTTTGAGTCTAAAGAAAAATTGGAAGAATATGAAAAAATGATGGTTGAAGCAGAAAAACGCGATCATAGAAAGTTAGCCAAAGATTTAAACTTATTCATGATTTCCGAACAAGTGGGAAAAGGATTACCTCTATGGTTACCAAATGGGGCTTTCATCCGCCATCAATTAGAACAATATATGTATGACAAGGAAACCGCCCATGATTATAAATATGTTGTCACTCCAGTCTTAACACATAAAGGTTTGTATGAAAAATCCGGCCACTTGGAGCATTACCACAATGATATGTATAGCCCAATAAATATTGAAGGGGAAGATTATTATCTCAAGCCAATGAACTGTCCACATCATCATATGATTTACAATCATACTTCTCTTAGTTATCGTGACTTGCCTTTGCGTTTGGCCGAAGCCGGTTTGGTTCATCGTTTTGAGCGTTCTGGTGTTCTCACTGGTCTGATTCGCGCGCGTTGTTTTACACAAAATGATTCACATATTTACTGTGCAAAAAAAGATTTAAAAAATGAATTGCTGGGAGTAATGTCTCTCTTTAAAGAAGTCTATGAAGAATTCAAGATTACTGACTATTGGTACCGACTATCTTTACCCGATTTTTCCAATGCTGAAAAATATGGTGATATCGGAAACAAAAAAATGTGGGATGAGGCTGGCCAAGTGGCCGAAGAAGTTCTAAAAGAATTAGGTGTAAAATATGTTGTCGGATCAGGTGAAGCAAGTTTTTATGGACCAAAGATTGATGTCCAGATTAAAAATGCCATTGGTAAAGAAGATACCATTGCCACTGCCCAAATAGATTTTTATTCCGCTGGACGATTTGATTTGGAATTTACCAATGAAAAAGGCGAAAAAGAAAAACCAGTAATTATTCACCGAGCAATTATGGGTTCCTTTGACCGCTTCTTTGCTTTTTTGACTGAACAGACAGCGGGCAACTTCCCTCTCTGGCTTTCCCCCGTCCAAATAAAAATAATTCCCGTCCGAGAAAATCATAATGACTATGCTAAAAAAGTGGCTGAAGAATTAAAAGTAGTTGGTGTGCGAGTGGACTTTGACGACAGTGATGAAGGCATGGGTAAAAAAATTCGCGCGGGAAAAAATTCTAAAGTTCCTTATATGCTCGTTATTGGTGACAAAGAAATTGAATCTGGCGAACTAGCATTAGAAATCCGTGATGGCACACAACAAAAAATCACTTTGGAAAAGTTAAAAACTAAGCTTCAGTCTGAGATTTCCGAGCGACAATAATATAAGCAATCCATGCACTAAAGAAAGTCAAAATTCCAAGAAAGAAAACTAACTTATAATTATCTTCAATACCAGTGTAAGGCACTTGGCTTAAATAAACGGCTCCCGCCATTGGGGTTTGATAGGTCGGATAAGTGGGCTGATAGGTCTGACTATAACCTAAAACCGAATTCACATTAGTGTAAAAAGTTCGGGTTGTTCTATTACCATCACCATCACGGACCACCACCGTGGCAGACTTGCTTCCCGGCGTATTATAAACCATATAAGGCGAACGACTAGAACTATTCAAACCCTCTGATCCACTCCAATCATAACGGTAATCACCGTCACCACCAGAGACATTACAAAACCAGCGCATCTCTTGATCAACCTGAGGGTTAGCGGGGTTGGTGTAACAATAAACAGACAGATTGTTATAATCATGGTCGTAGTTATAGTTGTAGTCATAATTATAATTATCCTCTACCTTGGCGGTGCAAGAAGCACTGGCAACTTGATTTTGAGAAGTGACGGTAACCGTGGCTCTTTTGGTTCCGGTGTGATCATAACTCCAAGAAACATTTCGGCTATTGCCATCCAGACTTTCCATTCCACTCCAATCATAAGTATAAGAACCATTACCTCCAGAGGCATAAGCCCGCCATGTAACATCTTCATCAATATCAACTATTTTAGGGTTAGCATTACAATAGACAAAAAGATTTTCAGTCATGACCGGTGGAGGAACATAAACCGAAGCCACCGAATCATCATCATTATCCTCACCATTCCAACGAATAAATAAGTTTTCCCAACTTCCACCAATGTGAATAGCACTTGCCGTCGAAGGCAAAGATACAAAAACAAAAACTGATAGGACTAAGCCTATTAAAATCATTTTTTTCATACTTAGTAGTATATAACTAAAGAATAATAATGTCAAGCAAAGTTACATTTCAGCCTCCACCACATATCGTTCACTTTTGGCTCCAAAAGTATTACAGGTGGAAAGGGTTAACATATTCTTTTTACTATCAAAATCCACCAGCGCTTTATTTTCGTCCACCAAAGTAACAGAAATCACTTTATAAGTATAAGTTTTGTTTAGACTAAATACTTTTATCAAATCCCCTACTTTTAAATCCTTAAGACCATTAAAAGTTTTATAGGCTTGATTATAGACTACTTTAATACCAGTACTATGACCAAAAAGAAACATATTACCCTGACCAAGCAAACCAGAACCCGGATAACGCACTGCTCCTTTTTTTAAATAATCATCAAGAGTATTTACATTTGTGGTATTGGGATTAGAGACTGGCGCATCCACGCCAATTTTTTCAATTACAATTCTCACTGGCTCTTCCGCCACAACTTTTTTCTGTGTCTTATCAAAAAAAGTTCTGAAAGAATCCCCTCCATTTCTTTTTAGAGACTCGGGCACAAGTCCAGCCGAATAAAGCAAAATAAAAAGAATCACAAAAGTGACCGCAAAATAAGAAATAAATTTAACTTGACTTTTTTTAAGCATTGTCGTATAATACCTTACACTTATAGTATAACAAAAAAATGGATAAAAAAGAAGAAAAAGGAATATTCAGCAAGATTTATAACTGGTTTAAAAATCTCACAACCAGAGGATTGCTTTTGGGTATTCTTTTAACCTTTATTATAATAATAATTCTATTATCAGCTTCTTATATACCATCAATTTTGGGACGAGTTTCCTCTTCCCTTACCGCCGCCCTGTATTCTATTTTTGTTCCGGCAGAAAATACTCAAGATAATACTGTCATAAATGAAAATTATAATTCCAATCAAAATATTTCCACTACCACTTCAAATACATCTAAAGTAACAAATACTCCCCCAAAAATTTCTCCAGTAATTAATTTGGGTCCAGCGGATTTAGCCGTGACCTTATTACAAGTCGGTCTTCTAAACGGCGGACCAAATCTAGTCACTAATCAAAATCAATTTTATGCTCAAGATATGGCGGGAATAAAATTTCAAGTAAAAAACATTGGTG
>CAZJFZ010000002.1:21138-30948 GCA_964545745.1 uncultured Candidatus Saccharibacteria bacterium | reverse complement strand
GGTTTGAATATAAAGGGAAGACAAAATCTGGGGCCTTGGTTTATGATGACTATGCTCATAATCCACAGAAGGTGCGGGCGGCTTTACAGGGCACTCGTGAGCTTTATCCTGATAAAAGAATCGTAGTCGTTTTTCAACCCCACCTTTTTTCCCGTACCAAATTATTATTAAATGAATTTGCTATGGCTTTTTCTGATGCGGATGAAGTTATTTTGGCACCCATTTTTCCCGCGCGAGAAGTGTTTGATCCCACCATTTCTTCAGACATTTTAGCGGAAAAAATAAATTCAACCTCTCCCGCCAGCAGACTGTCGACCTCTCCTCATCTGATGAGAGGTGGGGATTCCGTTCCCTCCCTCCCATTAGTTAAGGGGAGGGTTGGGGTGAGGTTGTGTTCATCTTTCAAAACTTTTTCCGACATTGAAACCTATCTAAAATCCTCCCTCGGTCCCAATGATCTTCTCATCACCATGGGCGCCGGGGAGCAGTATAAGATAGGAGAGGATTTGTTGGTTTGACTTTTAAAGCAGTGTTTGCTAGTATATATCAATAAAGCTCATACGGGCTTTTTATTTAGAAAAAGTTAAATTGAGCAAGAAAAAGGATTAATTTCACATGGCAAAAACATCAGTTAAAGCAAGAGCCAGGAAAGAACCAAAATTTGCCTCACGGGTGGTGAGGAGATGTTTTCGTTGTGGGAGGAAAAATGGTTATATGCGAGACTTTGATTTATGTAGAATTTGCTTTAGGGAATTTGCCAATCAGGGCAAGATACCGGGCATTAAAAAATCATCATGGTAACTGATCCAATTGCCGATTTTATAATTAGAATTAAGAATGCGGGGCAAGCACGCAAAGAGTCAGTGCTTTTGCCTTACTCAAAACTAAAAGAAGCTATTGCAATAGTCTTAGTGGCCGAAGGATATTTGAAATCAGTTTTAAAGAAAAAAACTAGCCCTACTTTGGAAGTCGTTTTAAATTATTATAATGGCGAATCAAAAATAAAAGAAGTAGAAAGAATTTCTAAATCATCCAGACGGGTTTATAGAGGTTTTGAGGATATTCATCCAACTCGTGGTGGTTTTGGTAAGATGATTTTATCTACACCAAAAGGAATTCTAACTGATCGTCAAGCGGTTAAAGAAAAAGTTGGTGGGGAAGTTTTGTTTAAGATTTGGTAAGGTAGATGAAGCGTGGCTTTGTCAGACTGGAAAAAGCCACGCTTCATCTGCGAAAAAGAAAAAATAAAAAAATGTCAAGAATAGGAAAAAAAATAATAACTATACCAGCCAAAACTGAAGTCAATGTGACTGGTGATTCTGTTATGGTCAAAGGACCGCTTGGTGAACTAACCAAGTCTTTTCGTCCGGGAATAAAAATTGAAGTCATTGATGGCAAAGTTTCTTTTGCTCCAGTTGCTAAAAATCCTAATGTGACGATCAATAGTCTTTGGGGAACTGTTTCTTCAGAAGTAAATAATATGATTCTAGGTGTTAATAAGGCTTATGAGAAAAAGTTGATTGTAGAAGGTATTGGTTTTAAGGCAGATGTGGTTGGTACGAATTTGGTTTTTAAATTAGGTTTTTCTCATCCAGTAACCATTGCTATTCCTAAGAATTTAAAAATTATTTCGGAAAAAAATATTATTACAATTTCCGGTATTGATAAAGAATTTGTTGGTCGTTATGTGGCGGAACTTCGAGCCTTAAAGAAACCAGAACCTTATAAGGGTAAAGGTATTCGTTATGAAAAAGAGGTGATTAAGAGAAAGGAAGGGAAGAAAACTGTCTAAAAAATATGAAGAAATTAAATGTTAAAAAAATGAAGGTAGAGAGACGACATAAAAAAATTCGTACCAAGGTTTTTGGCACGGAAGAAAAACCTCGTCTTGCTGTTTTTAAGTCTAATAAATATATTTACGGACAGCTTATTAATGATAATAAGGCGGAGACCATTATCTCTTTATCTTCAATGAAAATAAAAGGTAAAACCTTTATGATAAGATGTACCGAAACTGGTAAGGAAATTGCCAAACTCGCTTTGGCCAAAAATGTTAAAGAGGTAGTTTTTGATCGTGGTGGTTTTAAATATGTTGGTCGGGTAAAAGCTTTTGCTGATGGAGCACGCGAAGGAGGACTAAAATTTTAAAAAATTATGGATACTGAAATAAAAAAAGAAAATACAACAATTCCAGTCGCACCAGTTACACCTGTACAGACTTCTGCCCAAATTGCTGGTGGCCGTCCTTCTACTGCTCGTTTTACTCCTCGGGCCAGTGGGTCAAGAGGAAGTGGAGATTCACGACCAAAAAATCCTCGTAAGGCAGGGCATCGTGACGCTCGCCCTAGAAGTGAATTTGAACAAAAAATGCTCAATATTCGTCGAGTTGCTCGCGTAGCTACTGGTGGTCGTCGATTTTCTTTTAGTGTGGCCTTGGTAGCTGGAGACAAAAAAGGTAAAGTAGGAGTGGGTTTGGGTAAGGCTAATGATACTTCTTTAGCTATTGATAAGGCTTTGCGTAATGCCAAGAAAAATATGATTATGGTCAACACCACCAAAACTTTTTCTATTGCTCATTTGGTAGAATCTAAATATTGTAGTGCCAGAATTGTGGTGAGACCAGCTCCGGGCCGTGGAGTGGTGGCTGGAAGTGCAGTGAGAAATGTTTTGGACTTGGCCGGAATTAAAGATGTGACAGCCAAAATTCTCTCTGGTTCTAAGAATAAATTAAATATTGCTCGAGCCACAGTGGATGCTTTGTCTAAATTAGTTAAACCCTTTGATAAAATTCAAGGCAAGTAATTATTAAAAATATGCAAATACACAATTTAAAAAGAAAGACTCCAAATAAAAAAGTAATGCTTGTTGGCCGTGGTGGTAAACGAGGCAAGACTTCTGGCCGTGGCGGTAAAGGGCAGACGGCTCGGGCTGGTCATAAAACGCGTCCAGAATGGCGAGATTTTATCAAACGAATGCCTAAACTTCGCGGTTACAGTTTTCAATCAATTGCTGGAGTAAAATATCCCGTTACCGTTATTAACTTAAACTTGATTAACGATGCCTTTAAAGATGGAGCAACTGTCAAACCGTCCACTTTATTTGCTTTAGGAGTGGTTGAACAATACAAAGGTAAAAACCAAAAGATAAAGATTTTAAGTAGTGGAGAAATAACAAAAAAAGTTACGGTGGTTGATTGTTTAGTTTCTGCTCCCGCTAAAATCAAGATTGAAAAAGCTGGTGGGGTAGTCAAGTAAGATGCAAAATTTTTTAAAAAAAATTAGTTTAATTTTTCATGATTCTTCTTTAAGAAAAAGAATTCTTTTTGTGGTGGTGGCATTAATTATTTTTAGATTTCTTTCAACCATTCCGGTGCCTGGTATTGATCCTCTAAAACTACAAGCTTTTTTTAATAGTTCGGTGGGTGATGTTTTTGGACTTTTTAGTATTTTTTCTGGTGGTGGTTTATCCAACCTTTCTATTGTGATGCTTGGTGTTGGTCCATACATTACCGCTTCAATTGTGATGCAACTTCTAACAATGATCTTTCCTAAATTAAAGGAAATGTATCAAGAAGAAGGAGAGGCTGGACGAGCCAAGTTTACTCAATATTCTAGATTGTTGACTGTACCTTTGGCTTTAATTCAAGGTGGAGGCTTTCTTCTTTTACTTCAAAAATCAAATGTAGTGACTCAACTTGGTTCTATGGGGATGATTACTAATATTGTGGTTGTTGTGGCGGGTTCAATTTTGTTAATGTGGATTGGAGAATTAATGACCGAATTTGGTATTGGTAACGGAACTTCCTTGATTATTTTTGCTGGTATTGTCGCTAATATTCCTACTTTAGTTAGTCAGTCACTTATCACTTTTTCGGCTGGTCAAATTCCTCTCCATTTAGCTTTTATTGTTGTGGCTCTTTTGGTTATTTTGGGAGTAGTAATTGTGACCGAAGCGGAGAGACCAATTCCAGTTACTTATGCAAAACGGGTGCGCGGAAATAAAGTTTACGGTGGAGTGTCCACTTATTTGCCTTTGCGAGTGAATCAAGCGGGGGTAATTCCTATTATCTTTGCTCTGTCACTTTTGATTTTCCCCCAAATGATTTTTCAGTATTTAGCAACTGGTTTCTCTAGTGAAGTGATTAAGACTGTAGCCACTTTTATTTTGAATATTCTTAAAAACGGTTGGTTTTATTCTATCTTTTATTTTATTTTGGTTTTTCTTTTCACTTATTTTTACACCGCGGTTACTTTTGATCCGCATGCTATTTCCGAGAATTTACAAAAGAATGGTGCTTTTATTCCGGGGGTGCGTCCCGGGCAATCCACTTCGGAATATATTGCTAAAGTTTTAACCAGAATCACTATGGTGGGAGCTACTTTTCTTGGTGCTATTGCCGTATTGCCTTTGGCAATGAAGGCCGTTACTGGTATTCAATCTTTGGCCATTGGTGGCACAGCTCTTTTGATTGTGGTGTCAGTAGTGATTGATTTGATGAAAAAGATTGATGCTCAGGTCTCAATGCGGGAATATTAAGATGCTTAAATTTTATGTCATAGGCACGCCGATTGGAAATATGGAAGACATTACTTACCGTGCGGTGCGGATTTTAAGTGAAGTGGATTTGATATTATGTGAGGATACAAGGGTGACAAAAAATCTATTAAATAAGTATGGTATAAAAAAAGAAACCTTAAGTTTTCATAGTCAAAGTAAATTATCAAAAACTGATAAGGTATTGGAATTAATTAAAGAAGGTAAAACTTTGGCTTTAGTTTCGGATGCTGGTACGCCAACCATTTCTGACCCCGGCTCTATTTTGGTCTCCAAGATTAAGATTAGTTTTTCCGAGGTAGAAATTATTGCTGTCCCGGGGGCTAGTGCTGTTACTTCCGCCCTATCTATTTCTGGTTTGCCCGCTTCAGATTTTACTTTTCTAGGTTTTTTACCTCACAAAAAAGGGCGAGAAACTTTATTTAAAGAAATAGCTGAATCGGAACGAACCGTGGTTTTTTACGAATCGCCACATCGGATTTTAAAAGCTTTAGATTCACTTCAAAAATTTGCTCCGGAGAAGAAGGTGGTGATTGCCCGTGAGCTAACAAAAGTATTTGAGCAAGTAGTTTCTGGTCATCCTTTTGATGTTTCTAAATATTTTGCGGATAATCCAGATAAAGTAAGGGGAGAATTTGTTGTTCTTGTTTCTCCTCCTTAGTCAAGGAGGAGTGGTGAGGCTTTGCGAACCGAGGCGGTTGTGTTAAGATACTAACACTTAATAAAATAATTATAATAAGATGATAAAAATTTCTTCAATCACAGGTTTGGGGCTTTTAATTTTGTTGGTGTCTTCATCATTTGTTTCTATCTTTCGAGAGTGGAAAGATATTATTTTAATGATTAGTGGTTTGGCCATCGTTATCTTATCTTTATTGATCAGAAAAGAATTACATAAGGTTCTGAGAATTATTCATGATGTAAAGGAAATAAAATCAGATTCTTATGTTGAAAATAATCCACAATAAATATTTTTATGTCGGTTTTTTCTTTTTACTTATTTTAGTTTTGACCTTTTTTGTTTTACCTAATTTTTTACCAGTGATTTTTGTTAGTGGCCCTCGAATTGATTTGGCCAGTGTGGCCTCTACTTCCTCTACCACTATTCCAGAAATACCATTTGCTATAAAAAAAGTAATTACTCATATAAAAACACCGGAAGCAGTAAAAGGAATTTATATGACTGCTTGTGTGGCGGGGACGCCTAGTTTCCGTGCTAAATTAGTTAAATTAATAAATGAAACTGAATTAAATTCAGTAATTATTGATATCAAAGATTATACTGGAACTATTTCTTTTAAAATCGATAGTTCAGAGTTTAAAGATAATACAGGTGGCGGGTGTAAGGTGTCTGATATGGTGGATTTTATTGAGACTCTTCACCAAAATAATATTTATGTTATTGGACGAATTACAGCTTTTCAAGATCCATATCTGGCTAGAGTTTATCCGGATTGGGCCGTGAAAAAGAATACTGATAAAAGTATAAATTGGAAAGATCGTAAAGGAATCAGTTATATTGATGCCGGAAATAAAGAAATGTGGCTATATCTGGTGAATTTAGGCAAAGAGTCATATGCTAATGGTTTTGATGAAATAAATTTTGATTATATTAGATTTCCATCGGATGGGGATATGTCAGATATTTATTTTCCCTGGAGTAATAATATTTTAGTGGCCAACGCCACGAGTACTGTTTCCGGTAAGTCAAAAGTTATGAAAAGTTTTTTTGAATATTTACATGAAAATTTTGAACCGGCGGGTATTCCGATATCCGCTGATTTTTTTGGGATGACAGCCACTAATTATGATGACTTGAATATTGGTCAAGTATTGGAAGATGCTATTCCTAATTTTGATTATATTGCGCCAATGGTTTATCCTTCACATTATCCAGTAGGTTTTTTAGGTTATAAATCAGTAGCAGAAGTTAATGCTCACCCATACGAGATTGTAAATTATTCTATGAATATTGCAGCTAATCGATTAATGGTGGCTAGTTCTACTCCACTTAAATTAAGACCATGGTTACAAGATAATGATTATCCTGTTCCTTATACACCGGCTATGGTCCGTGCGCAAATTCAAGCCACTTATGATTCGGGTCTAACTTCCTGGATGCTTTGGGATGCGGGGAATACATATACACAGAGTGCTTTGAAATTGGAATAAAGACTGGTATAATATCTTCAAATGTACGACCCAGAGAGAGTAACAACTTTTGCCCAAGCGGATTCCCGAAATAGGAATGTGGAATTTGGTATTAAGGCCAAGGATCGAACTAGGCATGTTTATGTGATTGGAAAGACCGGTATGGGTAAGTCTACTCTTCTTGAAAACATGGCCGTGCAAGATATTGCCAATGGTGAGGGGATGGCCTTTATTGATCCTCACGGTAAGACAGCGGAATTACTTTTAAATTATGTGCCGGAACATCGTCTAAAAGATGTATTGTATTTTGCTCCCTTTGATTTGGAACATCCCATTTCTTTTAATGTCTTGGAGGATGTGGGTTTTGATAAAAGACATTTGGTAGTGTCCGGTTTGATGTCTACTTTCAAAAAAATCTGGGTGGACGCTTGGTCCGCTAGAATGGAATATATTTTGAGTAATACTTTGTTGGCTTTACTTGAAACACCAGGGACAACACTGCTTGGTGTAAATAGACTACTCGCGGACAAAGATTATCGTAAAAAAATTGTGGACAATGTCAAAGATCCATCAGTCAAATCTTTTTGGGTGGATGAATTTGCCAAATATACGGATCGTTTTGCGGCGGAAGCTACCCCGGCTATTCAAAATAAAATTGGGCAGTTTACTTCAAATCCTTTGATTAGGAATATTGTCGGTCAGTCCAAGTCATCTTTTGATTTAAGAAAGATGATGGATGAAAATAAAATAATAATTATTAACTTGTCTAAAGGACGGGTGGGCGAAGCTAATGCTAACCTTTTGGGCTCAATGTTAATTACTAAAATTTACTTGGCGGCCATGTCTCGAGCGGATGTGTCAGACAAAGTTTTACAAAAATTGCCGAATTTTTATTTGTATGTGGATGAATTTCAGTCTTTTGCCAATGAAAGTTTTGCGGATATTTTATCTGAAGCCAGAAAATATAAATTAAATTTAACTATTGCTCATCAGTATATTGAACAGATGTCCGAGGAAGTGCGAGCAGCCGTTTTTGGCAATGTGGGCACAATGATTACTTTTCGGGTGGGGGCTTTTGATGCGGAAGTTTTAGAAAAAGAATTTGCTCCACAATTTACGGCGGAAGATTTGGTTAATTTGGGCTTCGCTCAAATTTATTTGAAGTTAATGATTGATGGAGTGAGTTCTATGCCTTTTTCTGCTGTTACTATGCCACCAATTAAAGAGCCAGAGAAATCTTATAAACAAGAAGTTATTGAGATGTCTCGTTTACAATTTTCTATAAACCGAGCTAGTGTTGAGCAAGATGTTTTGGATTGGCATAAGGATGGCGGGCAAGTCCCCAAAAAAGTAGAAAAGAAAGAAGAAAAAATAGTGGAAATAAAAAAAGAAATCGTTTCAGATAAAATAGAAACTCGTCCTAAATATACTAGACGAGAGAGCCCGGTTATCACTCCACCTCTTGAAGAAGTTATAGATGATTTTGTGCCATTGAAAGAGTTAAAAGCTAAATCAAATGTTGTAAATTCTGCCAATGGTGTTAATAATGGAAAAAAAGTGGTTAGTGAAAAAAGCTTGTCCGAACTTCGGGCAGTGTTGCAGTCTTTAAATAAAAATAAAGATAAACCAAAAGGAGAAATTCCAACAGAAAATAAAATTAAAGAAATTCCAGAAAATGAACTAAAAAAAATGCTTGAAATATGAAAGAAATTTTAAAATATATTATTTGGGTGGGTATTTATTTGACTTTGATCATTCCTTTTATTGTTTCCGGTGATTTGTTTTTTCCCTACATCACGGGTAAGGCTTTTACTTTTAGAATTATTGTAGAAATTATTTTTGGTTTATGGCTGATTCTTATTTTGAAGGATAAGGAATTTAGGCCTAAATGGTCTTGGGTTTTAGGTGCTAGCTTGATTTTTATTTCTGTTTTATTTATTGCTGATGTCAATGCGGTAGCTCCAGCTAAAGCTTTTTGGAGCAATTATGAACGAATGGAAGGTTTTGTGACTTTTGTCCATCTTTTAGCTTATTTTTTGGTTCTCGGTTCAATGCTTAATAAAGAAAAATTATGGTTATGGTTTTTGCGAGCCAACTTGGTGACTGGAGTAGTTATGGCCGTTACCAGTATTGCTGAAGGAATTAAAGACAATATCATAAGAATTGCTGGTCCACTCGGTAACCCCATTTATATTTCTGTTTATTTCCTTTTTATATTTTTCTTTACGTTGATTCTCTTATATAAAGATGTTTTAGCTAAAAACTTGACGGATCGGGCTGTCTTTAAAAAAGTTTTTGCTAATGTTCTTTTTTATATTTATCTTCTTTCTTCTTTTTTGTCTTTATTTGTTATCTATCGAACTTCACGCGGGGCATTATTGGGAGTGATTGGGGGAATCTTGATTGGGGCAATTTTAATTTCTATTTTTGAGAAACAGAGAAAAGTGATCAAACAGATTGCTTTAGGTGGAATCATTTTTGTTGTAGCGATAATTGTTTTATTCTTGTTTACAAAAGACACTCCATTTGTTCAAAGTAATTCTACCCTGAAGAGATTTGCGGAAATTTCTTGGAGTAATGTAAATGGTCAAGCGCGTCAATTAGTTTGGCCAATGGCCCTAAAAGGCTTTAAAGAAAAACCAATCCTTGGTTGGGGGCAGGAAGGTTTTAATTATGTTTTTAATAAATATTATGATCCGCGGATGTATAATCAGGAAGCTTGGTTTGATCGGGCTCATAATGCTCCGTTAGATTTTTTGGTCTCGGGAGGTCTGTTGGGTCTTCTTTCTTACTTAGCTTTATTTGTTTTAGCTCTTTATCTGTTATGGTTTAAAAACCTGTCTGTGCAGGCAGAAAATAATTTGGATATTACTGAAAGAGCTATTCTAACTGGTCTTTTGACTGGTTATTTATTTCAAGCGATTTTTGTTTTTGATAATTTAATCAGTTATGTTGTGTTTTTTACCACCTTAGCTTATATCCACTCTCGTTTGACGGAAAGCGGACGAAGCGTGGCTTTGTCAGACATGGAAAAAGCCACACTTCGTCCATTAGCATCTTTTTTTAAAAATGGAAGAGCTTTTTAAAGTATTGCCGAAATGAAGG
>CAZJFZ010000002.1:883-21128 GCA_964545745.1 uncultured Candidatus Saccharibacteria bacterium | reverse complement strand
TTAAAAATGAGGAATATCAAAATTATATTTTAATTCCTGTTATTGTAATTTTGACTAGCTTTGGTGTTTGGTGGATAAATATTCCGGGGATTTCGGCTAATAAAACTTTAATTCAAGCTATTAATCTTATTCGTAGTGGCCGGACAGAGGATAGTTTAAGTGCTTTTAAAAAAGCTTTGTCTTATCAAACAATGGGGGATTCAGAAATTAGAGAACAGTTACTTTCCTATACTTCTGGTCTGGTTAAAGATACCAAAGTTGAGCAAAAGACTAAAGGAGATTTTTTGACTTTGACGGTTAATGAAATGAATAAACAAATTGCTTTGGTTTCTAATGATGCTCGCCACTATATTTTGATGGGCTCTCTCTTAAATAACATCGGTCGTTTTGAGCAGGCTTTACCTTATATTAAGAAAGCGATTGAACTTTCTCCCCAAAAACAGACGATGAGATTTGAACTAATTCAGGCTTTGTATTCTCTCGGCAGGATGGATGAAGCTTTGGCTGAAGCTAAAAGTGCTTATGAATTAGATATTAATTATGATCAAGCTAAATCTGTATATGATTTAGTTTTGAAGGAAAAGAATAAAAAATAAATTTTTTGGACTTGCTTTATTTGTAGAGTATGCTATACTACCTAAGTGAGTGCTAGCAATGCTAGCTCAAACGAATGTCTATGTAAAGCCCCACTTCGGTGGGGTTTTGCATGTCTAATCAACCTCACCCGCCATCGGAATGTCGGCCTCTCCTCATCTGAGGAGAGGCGAAGATCCGGTCTGGGGGTGAGGTTGTATTTTTTGATGTTCGTATTATACTAGTGTAGTATCCCTTTGTTTCTGATCACAGCCGGTGGATGCACTCATATAAGACATTAGTTTTGGAGCAAGCCCCACCGGCGTTGAGCGGAAAGAATGATCAATATTCAAGAAAATATTTCATTAAAATATTTTACAACTTTTCAAATTGGTGGAAGAGCCCGGTATTTTTTAATAGCCAAAAATGAAGATGATTTGCGGGAAGCCTTCTCTTTTGTTAAAAGTCGTAAGCTTCCTCTTTTTGTTTTAGGTGGGGGATCAAATGTTCTATTTTCAGATCAAGATTTTTCTGGCTTGATTATAAAGAATGAAATAAAGGGTATAAAATTTATTGACTTGCCTGTGCAGGCCGGTCAAGGGATGGATAAAGTTATCTTAGAAATTGGGGCTGGTGAAATTTGGGATGATATTGTGGCCTTGTCTGTCATTAGAAATTTGTTTGGTTTAGAAAATTTATCTGGTATTCCGGGAACAGTAGGTGGAGCAGTGGTGCAAAATGCTGGGGCTTATGGTGGTGAGTTGAAAGATTGTTTAGTATCAGTGGCAGGTTTTAATTCCGTCAATGGTAAGAAATTTAATTTTGAAAAAGCTGATTGTGATTATGGTTACCGCAGTAGTTTTTTTAAAAAAAATAAAAAATTTATCATTACTTCAGTTACTTTGATTTTGAGTAAGAAATTAGGTGCTAACTTTGATTATGCTAGTCTCAAAGAACAGTTGACAGAAGAAGAAAAAATTACACCACAAAAGATTAGAGAAATAGTTTTAAAAGTTCGCGGAGAAAAATTACCAGATTGGCATAAAATAGGCACGGCTGGTTCTTTTTTTAAGAATCCGGTTATTAGTAAATATGATTATAGTAAATTGGTGGAAAAATTCCCTGATTTACCGGGTTTTTCCGAACCAAAAGATAAAATAAAAATTCCGTTGGCTTGGATTTTAGATAAAATTTGCCAGCTTAAAGGTTTTAAAGAGGGAAGAGTGGGTTTGTATGAAAAGCAACCATTAGTGGTGGTAAATTTAGGTGGAGCAACAGAGAAAGAAATTTCTGATTTTACAGAAAAAATAAAAAATATTGTTGTAAAAAAAACTAGTATCAAGATTGAATGTGAGGTTGAAAAGATTTAATTCTAATTTTTAATTTTGATATTTACTTTTTGATTTTTTAAGAGTTATCCACATATTTTTATAAAAAATCCTTGCGTTATTTTTTTATTCGCGATAAAATTATATTAGTTCAGTGATTTTCATAAATATGGTCGAAGAAAATCACGGGCTCTTAAAAAAAGATTTTAAAATAAAAACTACTATGGCAAAAAAGAAAGCACGAAAAGCGGCCAAGAAGACTAAGAAGTCAACTAAGAAAGCGAAGAGAGGAAAAAAGAGATAGTCTCATAAAAAACACGGTTCAGAAATTAAATAGCGGACCGTGTTTTTTTGTCTGAAAATATGATAAGATGGTGTTAAGATGTCATTTTTGAAGACAGTTTTTGGGGATAAATATGCTAAGGCGATCAAGCCTTTTTGGCCTATTGTATTACAAATAAATGGCTTAGAGGAGGGAATTAAAGCTCTTTCGGATATAGAATTAAAAGCCAAGACAAATGAATTCAAAGAGAGATTAGAAAAAGGTGAGACTTTAGAACAGCTTTTACCCGAGTCTTTTGCTGTGGTGCGCGAAGCTTCCAGACGAACTTTAGGTGAAAGACATTTTGATGTTCAGCTAATTGGGGGAATGATTTTGAATAAAGGTGGAATTGCCGAGATGCGTACGGGGGAGGGAAAAACTTTAGTGGCCACTTTACCAGCCTATTTGAATGCTTTGTCCGGACAGGGTGTACATATTGTGACGGTCAATGATTATCTCTCTCGTCGTGATGCGGTGTGGATGGGACAGATATATGATTTTCTAGGATTGACAGTGGGTGTGATAAATCATGAGAGTTCCTTTTTATATGATTCTAAACATATTTCTAATAAAGATGTAGCAGAGAAGGAAGATAAAGAAAGAGATGATTTGGGTTCTTTTAGAGTTGTCTATGATTTTTTAAAACCTTGTACTAGACGAGAAGCTTACTCCGCAGATATTACTTACGGGACAAACAATGAATTTGGTTTTGATTATTTGCGAGATAATATTGAATATGTAGAAAAGGATTTGCGTCAGCGAGAATATAACTTTGCGATTGTGGATGAAGTGGACTCTATTTTGATTGACGAAGCGCGTACCCCACTTATTATTTCGGCACCCACCACGGAGTCAGGGGATCTGTATGTAAAATTTGCGGAGATTGTAAAACATTTTAAAAAAGATGAGGACTTTACGGTGGATGAAAAGTTGAAAGCTATTCAGTTGACTGAAACTGGTATTTCCAAAGCGGAAAAAGCTCTTGGAGTGGATAATATTTATACGGATGCTGGTATTAAGTTTGTTCATCATTTAGAAACTGCCACCCGGGCTAAAGCTTTATTTGAAAAAGATACAGATTATGTAATCAAGCCGGGAGTGGATGGGATGGAAGAAATAATCATTGTGGATGAGTTTACCGGTCGGCTTCAGCCGGGGCGAAGATGGTCTGAAGGTTTACATCAAGCCATTGAGGCCAAGGAAGGAGTAAAAATTCAAAAAGAATCACGAACTTTTGCTTCTATTACTTTTCAAAATTATTTTCGGCTGTATAAAAAATTGGCGGGGATGACGGGAACCGCTCTAACTTCAGAAGAAGAGTTTTTTAAGGTTTATCATATGGAAACTTTTTCCGTGCCAACTAATAAGGATATAAAAAGAATTGATAAAAATGATTTGATTTTTCAGACGGAACATGGCAAGTTTTTGGCGGTAGCTAGACGAGTAAAAGAATTACAGGAAAAAGGTCAGCCCGTGCTTATTGGAACTGTGTCCATTGAAAAAAATGAAATTTTGTCTGCTTATTTATCCAAAGAAGGCGTCAAACATAATATTTTGAATGCTAAAAATCATGAAAAAGAGGGAGAAATTATTGCTCAAGCGGGGCATAAGAGCGGAGTGACAGTGGCCACTAATATGGCTGGGCGAGGAGTGGATATTAAACTTGGCGGTATTCCATATGACAAAGAAAAATATGAGGAAGTAAAAAGTTTGGGTGGTTTATGTGTGATTGGTACTGAGCGTCACGAAGCTAGAAGAATTGATAATCAGCTCCGAGGGCGATCTGGTCGTCAGGGTGATCCGGGTGAGACACAATTTTTCGTATCACTTCAGGATTCTTTAATGAGGATTTTTGCTTCCGATACTATTAAAAAGTTAATGGGTCGTTTTGGTTTGGCGGAAGATCAAGCCATTGAGAATTCTTTAATCACTCGGTCACTTGAGACAGCACAGACAAAAATTGAAGGTTTTAATTTTGATTCGCGAAAACATATTTTGGAATATGATGATGTTTTGAATTATCAGAGAAAATTAGTTTATGAGAGAAGGCGAGCAGTGTTACTGGGTAATCAGGAGATGGTTCAGGAAAAGTTCAATGAAGTAATAGCCGGAGATGAAGCTGCCATCAAAATTATAGAGGAGAAGATTAAGCTTATTGGAACAGAAGAGTTTTACCGAATAGCCAAGATATTATTACTCCAATCTATTGATATGTTTTGGGTGGATCATTTGGAAATTATGGATTATACTCGTTCTAGTGTAAATTTGCGTTCTTATGGTCAGAGAGATCCATTGGTAGAATACAAAAAAGAAGGATTGCGTTTATTTAAAGAAATGAATGAGGCCATAAATGAGCAGGTTTTGAAAATTTTGCCTAATATTGGAGCTGGGGCATATGCGCGGGAAGAAGAAAAATTAAAAGATACTCAAAAACATATGACTTTGGCCGGGGGTGGAGTGGAAGATGGAGAAGATAATAAAGAAGGTGTAGTTGCCGTTAGTCATAAATCTGATAAAATTGGCCGTAATGATCCTTGTCCGTGCGGTGCAAAAAAAGCCGATGGTACACCAATTAAATATAAACATTGTCATGGAAAATAAAAAATACCAAGCGACGATTGGACTGGAAATACACGCGGAATTAAAAACCAAAACGAAGATGTTTTGCTGTTGTAAAAATAATTCGGATGAAGAAAAACCAAATGTGAATATTTGTTCGATTTGTACCGGTCAGCCGGGGACACTGCCAGTAATAAACAAACAAGCGGTAAAAAATGTTTTGAAGATGGGAGTGGCTCTAGGAGCAAAACTGGCCGATTTTACGGAATGGGACAGGAAGAATTATTTTTATCCGGATATTCCCAAAGGTTATCAGATTAGTCAATATAAATATCCACTTATTACCGGCGGAAAACTAAACGGAATAAATATTACTAGAATTCATCTAGAAGAAGACACGGCCAGCTCTTCTCATAATGAGGATTTCAGTTTAGTGAATTTTAACCGAGCTGGCGTGCCCTTGATGGAGTTGGTGACGGAACCGGAGCTTCATACTGGAAAAGAGACGGCGGATTTTGCCAGAGAATTACAGTTACTTTTGCAGTATTTGGGTGCGGGTGAGGCAAATATGGAAAAAGGAGAAATGCGGATTGAAGCAAATATCTCCGTTAGCCAGACCGAGAAATTGGGGACAAAAGTAGAGGTTAAAAATATTAATTCCTTCAAAGCGGTAGAAAAAGCTGTAGCCTATGAAATTGATCGGCAGATTCAAGTCTTGGAGAGTGGTGAAAAAGTGGTGCAGGAAACCAGAGGTTGGAATGAAGATAAACAAAATACTTTTTCTCAGCGGTTGAAAGAAGATTCTCACGATTATCGTTATTTTTCAGACCCAGATTTGCCCAAATTTAAATTATCAGAGATTCCCGAATTCACCATGGTGAATCTTAAAAAAGAATTGCCAGAATTACCTTGGGAAAAAAGAGAGAGATATGAAAAAGATTATGGTATCAAAGCAGTGGAGGTGGAGATTTTTGTTAAGCCGGGGATTATTGCTGACTTTTTTGAAAAAGTTTGTGCTGATTTTAATGGTGATACCCGTCCGACCGGGTCATCCGGGCGGGAAAATTTAATTAAATTAGCCTCCAATTATATTATTTCTGATTTATTGGGGTTGATAAATAGTGGCTCTGAAAAGACCAAGGGAAATTCTCTCCGCTTAACGGAGTACCTAATCGCTCCGAGAACATCCCTTGGTCTTTTAGAGGATAGGGGCTTTGCTAATCTGATTAAAATGGTGGCGGAGGCAAAAATTTCTTCTCGTGGGGCCAAAGACATTTTAAAAATAATGTTTGAGCATGGTGGAGAACCAGCTGAAATTGCTGAAAAAGAAAATTTACTGCAAAAAAGTGATTTGGTAGAGCTTGAAAAAATTGCAGAAAAAATTATTGCCGAGAATTCCAAAGTAGTGGCGGATTATAAGGCCGGTAAGGAGGCCGCTTTGATGTCTTTGGTAGGTCAAGGGATGAAGGTCACTAAAGGTTCGGCTAATCCGCAAGTGCTGAAGGAAGTATTTTTGAAACTACTAAAAAATGAAATTTGAACAAATAAATAATGAATCAGAAAAAAATGAGGTAATACCTGAGAAATTGGATTCTGAACAGGAAATTTTATCCTGTTTTACCGATGAACAGCGGAAATTAATAAAAGAAAGACAGAGAAAGCTTTCTGCTCTGGCTTATTTTATTGGAAAAGATTTTGAAATTCCAATTGTTCTTGGTCTGCCTTCTAATAAGTGCCCAAGTGGTTGGATGTGGGCGACAAAGGAGGACGGTTCAAAATTCATTCAGATGAATGTCTTTGACCTTATTTTGAAACCGATGGACTATCTCCGGTTTGTCACTTCTCATGAAGGAGGACATGCTAGGATTTCTTGTTTGGATTTTATTCCGCCTGAAATTTATAATCAAAAAGGGTTTTCTTTTCTTTTAAATGCGATTGAAGATCCTAGAGATAATAATTTTGTGGCTGAAAATTATCCGCGTTTTGCTGAGCAGATGAAGCTGGCTTATGAACAGGAGGAAGTATCTGAAAAAGAAGCAAAAGAGAAAGCACGGAAAAATCTTGGCTACCAGCCGCGTTTTATGCAGGCTGGTTTTGAATATATTAAACAATGGTATCGGGAAAGGATGAAACAGAGTGTAGACATTTCGGCTGAATTACCAGATAAAGTACAGGCTGTTGTTAAAAAAACACTTCCATCTGCTAGTGATGCTTGGTGGAGGTATCCAACTAAAGAGGAAGCCAATAGGGGTCAAGAGGGTATTCTCTCTTATGCTAAAGTTGCTTATGAAATTATTTTAGAAGAAATTTGGCCGGAATTTCAGAAATTGGTAGAGCAAGATTTGCAGGATCAGAAGATGGTTGAGTTATTGAAAGATTTGCAAAAAGAAAAGCAGAAAGGGAAAGAAGAGTCAACCGCCCCTAGCCCCTCCTCATCTGAGGGGGGGGAGGGAGGGGAAAAGTCTGAAAAAGAGGAGAAAGGGGAGGGAGAAGAGCAAAACGAAGAAAGAAAAGAAAAAAGTAAAGAGAGTAAAGGTGGTGATGGTCTGCCAAAAGAATTGAAAGATAAATTGTCACCCGAGGAGCAAAAAGAACTTGAAAAAGCAATAGAAAAGGTACTGGAGGAAGCAAAGAAAGAGGGGGAAGTCCAAGGAGTAACAAAACCAATAGATTTGGACTCATTATCACCAGGATTAAAAAAGAAAATTCAGGATTATTTGGGTTCTCTGCCGGAAGAAAAGAAAAAAGAATTGATGGAAAAAGCTAGCAGAGCTTTGAAGGATTTTGAGAATGAAATAGGTAAAGAGCTTGAAGGAAAATTTGAAAAAAGTCCTGAAGAAAAAGAGAAAAAAGGGCAAGGTGAATCAGGGGAAAATAAAGCTGGTTTAGGCGGTGGTGGGGAAATGGCCCGGGGAGGAGAGGGAAAAATGTGGAAAAATCCGATTAATAATGAAGGTTTGAGAAGATATCAGGAGCGATTGGATCGGGAAATAAAGAAAGATGCCAATCTTTATGAACAGACACGCACGAAACTTTTGCCACAGATTGATAAACTCGAAATTGAATTGAGGGAAATACTAGTTGCTAAGAAAGTTAAGGGCTGGCAGGGTGGTTTTAGAACTGGTAAAAGGATTGATATAAAAAAGAGAATACAGGAAAAAGCAAAATCCGTGCCGGTAATGGAAAGTCATGCTTGGAAAAGAAGGGAAATTCCGGATGAAAAAGATTATGCCATATCACTGCTTATTGATCTTACCGGGTCAATGATGAAAGATGGTAAAATAGCAGAAGAATTTAAAGCGGTCATCGTATTGGCGGAAACACTTAACCGTTTGTCAGTCGGTCTGGAGATACTTGGTTTTAACGACTGCATTTATGAGTATCAAAGTTTTGGACAGCCAATGTCCAGGGAAATCAGGGAACATATGGGCGGAATACCCGGTGAAGCAAAAGACAGTTGTTGTTCTTCTTGTGGAAATGAACATAACGAGACGGACTTGGGTTGGGCTACAGAGACAGCCTCGGATCGTCTAGCCAAGGAAAAAGCCGAACACAAGTTTCTCATTACCTTATCAGACGGCAAACTGGAAGAATCAAGTAAACATCCGCGAATAAACTACGATATGTCTAAAATAATAGAGAAAGTCTTAAAAGAGACCAATATCCGTTTGATTGGGCTTGGTATTGGGAAAGACTCCGATAATATGTCAAACTTATATCCAAACGGCGTTTCCAATGTTGAGATACCTAATTTGATAAAAAAACTAACAGATTTAATAAAAGATGTTATTGCAAATTCAAACAATTACTAGTAATATAAATATATGAGTAAAAATACAGATTCTGAATTTAAAAAGTTTTTAGATGTTATTTCTGGGCAAAAAGAGCCAGGTCTGGTAATAGTTAAAAACCTTGAAAAATTATCCGATGTTGTTAACTGTTTGGTGGGTGTTGGTTTTGAACAGGCTTTAAGTGTAAAAGAGGCATTTGGGTTAGAAAAAATGTTTATTATTGTCAATCAAAATACAGACAAAGGTCTACGTGATTTTATAAGTCAATATCCGACTGGTCAGATAGAAATTTTTAATGAAGAATTGATGGTTTCTGATATCTTAATGCCGGAATATGACAATCGCTCTGTTGTGATTTTAGTAAAAAAAGAAGACTTAGAAAGTTTACAAAAATCAGATTTTAATTTACTGGATTTTTCTGGCCCAGTTTATCAATAATCAAAAAGAAATGAATAAAATGGAAGGACAAATGAATATACCCCCTATGGAGGCCGGAGCGGAAAAAGATATAAACAATTTACCTATTTTTGAGACGGATGAAACCATTTCATACCTGGGGGTTAAATTGGAAAAAGCAAAAAACAGAAGCGGTCAATTTGTGCCAAATCGTGAGCAGTATAGAGATTATATAAATGACTCGGAGATTGCCCTGCCGGCACAGAGGGATATTGCGGTTTCTTTGTTAAATGGGGACCCAATTCTTCTAGAAGGGGGAACTTCCCTTGGAAAAACTACTACTGTGAGAAAAATGTGTGCTGAGCTTGGTTATGAAGTGCATTATGCCAACCTTAACGGTGCTACTGACGTGGAAGATTTGATGGGACGATACATTCCTAATCCGCATAAAACCAGGCCGGAGGATCCAGAATATATTTTTGCCGATGGAAAAGTAACGAGTGGTTTAAGGCAGGAGAAAGGCAAGATAAAAGTTATTATTGTGGACGAATATAACGCTTCCGCTCCAAACATTTTGATCAGATTACATGAAGTGCTTGACGCCTTGGAAAGGGGAGGTGAGGTAATTTTGTCTGAAGATGCTTCCGAGGCGGTAAAAGTAGACAAGACTAAAACCAAGATAATTGCCCTAATGAACCCTCCCGGCAAAGGTTATCTTGGCCGTGAACCGCTTGACCCGGCGCAACTTAGGCGTTGGGTCTACAAGAAAATGCCCTCTGAATTGCCAGATGAGACCTTTTCTTTTGCTACACAAACTTTATTTGGTTCCAAGCTAGAGCCTGGTGCCATTGATTCACAAATGTTTTTAAGAGAGCGTGATTTTGTCTTGACCACGGAAGAATTGCAGGAGATTCCAGGGTCGTCTGAAATTCTTCAAAAATACATGGAATTTCACCGGGATATCAAGAAATTCCTTAAAGGTAATTTGGAAAAAGGTAAATTTAAAAGCAAGAGATTAGCCGAAGATCAACCTCAACTGTTTACTTTTGATGATCGTATGGAACCACGTCGGGTCAGGGACTTTGTTCTTAGATTTTACGATGGTGATTTGACAGGTACTTTTCAGCAGGCTTTGAGATATTATTATAGTAATAAACTTGAGAGCGATCTGGATAAGGCTTTTGCGGAAGAATTGATAAAGTTGGTTGAGTTCAAACCGGAAGAAGATGGCCGTAGAAAAAATGCTGATAGAGAAAGTAAAAAGAAAAAAGAAGAAAAAGAGCGTTTGGAAAGAGAGAAAAAAGAAGCGGAAGAAAAAGTCAAAGCCAAAGCTGAGGTAGATAAAACCAAAACAGAAAGTGAGAAAGCTGAAGGATCACTTGAAGAAATAAAAAAGAAAGAGCTGGAGCTGAAGAAAGCTTTACGAAAAGCTAAACGGGAAGCCTCGGGGGAGACTTTTGACCCGGTGATTTCAGCTGAATACAAATATAAAGATGAGAAAGGCAAGGAAGTAAAAGAAAATATTGAAATTGATTTTGATAAAAAACTGGCTTTGACGATCAAATTCTGTAAAAACCATAAAATAAAAGTGTCAAAAGATTTTGAGACACAAATGAGTGATATTTGGGAAAGAAACAGGAATGAGATGCAAGAGCAAATAGAAAAATTTGGTTTTGATGAGATTTTGATTATCCCCGCCACTATTAAATTAGACGATGCTCTTGATCAAGAGATGACCATGGGTTATAAAAAGAAAGATGGCACGTCTGGTGGGCCAATCTATTGGGGGGTGGAGAAAAAGGATATTGTTTCTTTCCGAAGCTCTAAAAATAGGATTATTATGGTCCACAAAAATAAGGCTAGGAATCTTTATGATACAGCAGATACTCTCCCTATCTTGAAAAAGACATTGGGTGAAAAGGTCGGTTCCTTCAAGCCAGAAGAATGTTTAACTATTGAAGAGTATCTGGTGTTCCAGAGATTATTTTATGAAGAAACTGGTGAAAATTTGGATGAAAAGGGAGGCACGTGGCTTTCCTCTAGAGCCGGTTCCAATGTCGTCCGCGCTTTTTGGAGTCCCGACTATGCGCAGGTGTTTGTGAATGCCAATTCACCCGACTATGCCAATGTTCTTATCGGGTGTCGGCTCTCCCGCTGTTTTGAATAGAGTTAGCTTTTAACTTTTTATTTTTTAATTTCTTTTTATTTTTTTATTTTAACTTTCAATAAAAAAATAAAGCAAAATCCTTCGGCGAGTATGGCTCCCCAATAGTGCGGAATAAAGCCTGCCGAAGTGCTCAAAGAAACTAAAGACAATAGTCGTATTAAATTTATGACGTTGTTAGGTTTTTTGCTCGTGAGAGTAGTAAGTTTGGAAAAAAGAAACAGCAGTTTGGCCTTGGGGGATAATGTCACCCTGATAAATTGAGCCCGGTTCCCATGGTTGTACCGGATAAGGTCAGGCTAAAAGAGAGCCGGTTCCAATGTCGTCCACGCTTATTGGAATCCCGACAATGCGCAGGTGAATGTGAATGCCAATTCACCCGACAATGCCAATGATAATATCGGGTGTCGGCTCTCCCGCCGTTTCGTTCTTATTTTGAGTTTCGCTCGTATTTTAGCCAGCCCATAGCTTGACGGCCAGCTTCCTGCAGATTTTTCTCTATTTCCAAGTATTCCCAACTATCAATCATCTGACAGTTTAAGGCTAGACGATAGAGGATCTTCAGTAGTTCTATTTTGGCATTGATTTGGGATAAAATTCGTTCTTTTTCCAACTTGCTGGCGGAATTAGCCATAATGGTAAATTCCATCGCTGATAGGACAGCATTTTCCATTTTTTCACCCAAAGTATACCGTTCAAATTTTGGTAGGGAGAAGATCATTTTATGAGCGGATTCGTAAATAACAAACAATATAGTGAGAAGCGGTATATCTAATTTTTCAAAATTATGATTATTGTCCATAAAAGTTTTAATGAATTATTTAGTCTTGATAATCTGTTAAATGTCTGGCGGATATTTCGGCGGGGCAAGACCAAGAAAGCGGATGTACAGGCGTTTGAAAGGCATTTGGAAGATAATTTATTTGATTTATATGAAGAATTAACGGTTGGCCAATATAAGCATAGAGCATATAAGTTTTTTTCGGTTTTTGACAGTAAAAAACGGGATATACATGTGGCAGAAATCAGGGATAGAATTGTGCACCGTTTGATTTTTGATCATCTGGTGAAGATTTATGAACCGCTTTTTATTTCTAATTCCTATTCTTCAAGGATAGGCAAGGGGTCACATCGAGCCGTAAAGACTTTCCAGTATTTTGCAAAAATAATTCAAGCGGAAAACCACGGCCGGTGTCTTGTTTTGAAATGCGACATTAAGAAATATTTTGGGAGCGTGAATGGCGATATCCTCACCATGTTGCTAAAGGAAAAAGTCACTGATGAAAAAACATTTAAAACCGTCAAGGAAATCATCGACAGTTTTCCGGTCGGTATTCCGCTAGGTAATGTAACCAGCCAGACTTTTGCCAATATTTACCTGCACGATTTTGATTTATTTGTGAAAAATACTCTTAAGGTCAGATTTTATGTTCGATATAACGATGATTTTGTTATTCTAGACAATAATTCAAAACGATTAGCCGAATATTTAAGAAAGATTAGGGATTATTTGGTGATTAATCGCCTATTGGAAATACCGGAGCATAAGGCCGACATTAGAAAACTGGAGTGGGGAATTGATTTTTTAGGCTATACTATCTTACCTAACGCTGTTTTGTTGCGGGGCAAGACTAAAGCTAAAATGTTTGCCAATGTCTGTGAGGAAAATATCAGTTCTTATTTCGGTTTACTCTCACATTGTAATTCCTTCAATTTGCGTCAAAAACTCAAATCTGTTATTATTTAGCGATGGAAAGTCCTGAAGAAAAAGGTGAATTATTACAACAGTTAGAAACTGGAGTGGAAAAGATTGAGGCCGGCAGAAAAGCTTTGGAAGCCGAGTTGGAGATTGCTAAAAAATCTGGTGATTTTTCCAAATTTTACGAATTGCAGAAAATTGCTCAAAAAGGGATTTTCGAGGCGGAAAAAACCAAAAGAAAGTTAGAAGGCGAAGCCTCTGCTTTTGATATTTCGGCCGACTATGTAACAAAAGACGCCAAAGGCAAAGAAAAAACAGAAACCATCCCCTTTAATTTTGAAACGGAACTAGTTAGCTGGACGGATTTCTATGCTAAACACAAGTTGACCTTACCCGCCAATTTTGCGGAAAAAATGCAGGATATCTGGGAGAGAAATGGGGAGGCTCTAAGAAAAGAAATTGTGGAAAAAGGTTTTGATCGAGTTATTTTCATCCCTGCCTCCGTTGACACCGCGGATCTTAAAAAGTTGGAGGAATCGATGACTGAAGGTTACAAGGAAGAAGCTAAGAAAGTCGGCAAGGACACTGTTTATGACACTTATTGGGGTGTAGAAACCAAAGAAGTGATTAATTCTCGGACTGGAGATCGTATTATCCTTATCCACTCGTCTCCGGATTTGACCGCCCAGCCAGAACTGTTAAAGACTTTGGACAAGAAATACGGTGGAGAAAAGACTACTAGGACGGATAATAAGGCCGAGGATTTTATTAAGGCGGGGGAAAAACTAACCATAGCCGAATGGTTGATTTTACAGAGAGAAATATGGGAGAAAACCGGTGTTCATTTAGATGGTAAAAAAGGAGAGGACGGCTATGTCAAACCTACTTGGTGTCCCGGTTCACGTCTGGGTAAAGAAGCCGGTTCCTATGTCGTCCACGCTTATTGGAATCCCGACTATGCGCAGGTATTTGTGATTGCCTATTCACCCGGCAATGCCATTGTTTCTATCGGGTGTCGGCTCTCCCGCTGTTTTGAATAGAGTTAGCTTTTAACTTTTTATTTTTTAATTTCTTTTTATTTTTCTTTTTTAACTTTCAACAAAAAATTTTTTACACAAAACAATTAAAAACCATGTTTCAATCTAAAGAGAAGATAAAAGTGAAAGTAAATGAAAAAAAGCCCAAAAAAAAAAGTCTGGTGGGGGTGGTGCATATTGGGGCGGATCATGCCGGGTTTTATTTGAAAGAAGCGCTTACGGATTATCTAAGAAAACTTAATTACGAAGTGGTGGATCACGGGGCTCATTTGTATGATGAATTTGATGATTATCCAGACTTTGTAGCCCCGGTGGGAAAAGCGGTGTCTGATCATCCCGAGGGAGTGAAAGGGATTGTCATTGGTGGTTCGGGACAAGGAGAGGCAATGGTGGCTAATCAATTTCCCGGTGTCCGGGCGGTAGTTTTTTACGGTAATAAAATTTTCCAGAATTCTGATATTATAAAATTATCCAGACAGCACAATGATGCCAATGTCTTATCTTTGGGAGCTAGATTTTTGACGACAAGTGAAGCTAAAGAGGCCGTGAAAGTTTGGCTCACTACAGTCTTTTCTGGTGAGTATAAACATATTAGGCGGATTAAAAAGATTGAAAAAATTTTACGAGAAGTTAGATTAAAGAAAAATTTTTAAGATGATAGAAATAATTCCCGCTATATTGTCAGAAGATTTAGAGGATTTGAGAGTTAAAATGGCTCAAGTCAGTGGTTTAGTACCTTTGGTGCAAATTGATGTTTGTGATGGTAAGTTTGTGCACCATAAAAGTTGGCCATATATTAAAGGTGGAATGGAAGAATTTTCTCATATTACAGCTGAAGATGAAGGTTTCCCTTTTTGGGATTCTTTGGATTTGGAAGTTGATTTGATGGTGAGACACCCGGAAGAAGTAATAAATGATTGGATAAAAGCCGGAGCAAAAAGGTTGGTTTTACATTTGGAATCTGCACCGGATATTTTAGAGACAATTGAAGACCTTCGTGCTGAATATGGAACAGCAAAAGATGAGGCCTTTGGTTTAGAAATCGGTGTGGCCCTTAATATAGAAACACCAAATGAAGAAGCTTATGAAATTTTAGACTTAATTGATGACGAGGGGAATTCAATTGTGGATTTTGTTCAATTTATGGGTATAGATAATATTGGTTTTCAGGATCAGGAATTTGATGATCGAGTTTTAGAAAAAGTTAGTGATTTGCGTAGTCAATATCCTAATATTCCAATTAGTGTGGATGGAGGAGTTGATTTTGATAATGCCGCTGATTTAATTTCCGCTGGTGCCACCAAACTAGTTTCTGGTTCGGCTATTTTTGAAAGTGAAGATATTGCCAGAGCGATCCATGATTTAGCTAATTCGGGGGAGTAAAAACGCAACCTCACCCCGCCCTCCCCTTAACTAAGGAGGGGGAGAGAAAGAAAAAAAACTTCCAGAACATACTCGGAGTGATTAGGTCTGCCGTTAAACGGAGAGTATGTTGTGGAAGTTTTTTATGCTAAAATATTAAGATGAAGACTTTAAAACAATACATTTTGGAAGCCGAGAAAAAAGGAATAGCGATTGGACATTTTAATATTTCTAATTTAGAAACATTAAAAGGTATTTTTGAAACAGCCAAGAAATTAGATGTACCGGTGATTATTGGCACAGCGGAAGGGGAGCGAAACTTTATTGGGACCAAAACATCGGTGGCTTTAATAAAAAGTTTGCGAGCGGAATATGATTATCCTATTTTTCTTAATGCCGATCATACCTATTCCTTTGATAAAGTAAAAGAAGCGGTGGATGCTGGTTATGATGCAGTAATTTTTGATGCCACTAATTTATCATTTGAAGATAATATAAAAATTACTAAACAATGTGTGGATTATGCTCGGAGTGTTAATCCAGATATTGTAGTAGAAGCAGAACTTGGTTTTATTGGTAGTTCATCAAAAGTTTTAGATGGTATTCCTGAGGGAGTAAAAATCACGGAAGAATTTTTAACTAAAGCAGAGGAAGCTAAAAAATTTGTTTTAGAAACGGGAATAGATATGTTAGCCCCAGCTATTGGTAATATTCACGGTATACTTAAAGGAGGAAAGGACCCCGCTTTGAATATTAAAAGAATAAAAGAAATAAAAGAAGCGGTGGGTATCCCTCTGGTTCTTCATGGTGCTTCCGGTAATTCGGCGGAAGATGTAAAAGATGCTATCAAAGCTGGTATGTCCGTGGTTCATATCAACACAGAAATCCGCGTGGCTTTTCGTCAAGACTTGGTCAAGTCTTTACAAGAAAATCCTGATGAAGTGGCTCCCTATAAATATATGAAGGATGCTGTTTTGGCGGTAGAAAAAGTGGTGGAGGAAAAGCTAAAGCTGTTTAGTAATTTGTAATTTTTTATAATGATCAAAGATTTTAATAAGTGGAATGAAAAAAAGAAGGAAACTGATCAAACTGACGACATTGTTTTATTTTATGAAAGAGAAGTCTGGTGGTGTATTGTTGGTACAAATATTGGAGTAGAAATAGATGGTAAGCACGAATTGTTTTTGCGTCCAGTGGTAATCGCCAGAAAATTTAATAAATATATGGCTTTGATTGTTCCTACTACAACTCAGGATAAGAAAAATAAGTATTATCTTAATGTCCTAGGCGAGGATGGTAAAAATTATAATACTTGCTTATCCCAATTAAGATCTATTAGTTCAAAAAGATTATTTAGAAAAATCGGAACTATTAAAGAGGAAGATTACAAAATTTTATTGGATAAGATTTCTGAGATGATAAAAGGGCAGTTATAAACGACGAAACCCCGCTTTCGCGAGGTTCCTCAGAGGCCGAAGCCCATAATCAATATAAGTATAGCAAATACATTTTGGATGTCAATACCCCTTGTCGGGGGGGGGGTTAACTTCTAGTATACTATCCCCATGTCACCCCTCATACCTTCTAAAACCAAGAGAGCTTGCCCCGCGAAGCCTTGTCGAAGTGGGGCTTCACCCTCCTAGAAATTCTCATGGTCATTGCCATCATCGCTATGTACTTCCCCCATTTCTTTAGCTGGGTATCGTCTTAATTCTGACGGATCTTTTAGTCTTATTGATCAATATACATGGTTTTGGTCATCTACTAGTGGTGCTGATACTTCTTCTGCATGGGATCGTACTTTTGAAACTTCTCTTATTTATAGAGTTAATGACAATAGTTTACGGGGTTACTCTGCCCGTTGTCTTAAAGATTAAGTTTGTTTCTACACTCCAATAATTACTGGAATGACCATTGGGCGTTTGGCGGTTTTTTGGAAGAGGTACTTACTGACGGCATCGGCCACATTATTTTTTACATAATCAAAGTCAATTGGTTTCATTCCCGAGGCACTTTGTTCAATGGTCTTTTTTATTATAAATCTGGTTTCAGTCAGAAGTTCTTGTGATTCTCGCAAATAAACAAAACCACGAGAAATAATATCTGGTGATTTTTTTAGTTTACAAGTGGTGGTGTTGATACTCGCAATAATAACAAACATTCCATCTTGAGCGAGCATCTGGCGATCACGGATAACCACTTCTTGCGCATCACCAATGGAAAAACCATCTACCATTACTAGTCCAGAAGGAGCTTTTTCTTTAAGTACTTGGATTTTTTCTCCGTCTCGAATTTCAATAATACTACCATTATCTGGGACGACAGTATTTTCTCTTGGTGCTCCCAAAGTAATAGCCAGCTCAGCATTCATTTTAAGCATAAAATGATGACCATGAACAGGCATAAAGAATTTATAAGGAATTTGTTTTTGAATCCAAGCTAATTCTTCTCTCTTGCCATGTCCACCAGCATGAACATCTGTATCATAATAAGTAATTATTTTTGAATCATGACGATAAAGATTATCTTTTAAACCAGTGATGGCTCGTTCATTACCTGGAATGACTGAGGAAGATAAAATAATAGTATCTGTTCGGTTAAGTTTAATTTGTTTGTGGCTATTATTAGCCATTCGCATTAAGGCAGCAAATTCCTCTCCTTGAGCCCCCGTGGCGAGAATCATCAGTTTGTGGGGTGGGTAATCAGCAATATCTTCCACATCAATAATATGTTCGGCATCGGCTAATTTTAGAAACTTTATAACCTCCACATTGTTTTTCATACTACGGCCTTCAATCACTAATTTCTTGCCATATTTTTTAGCCATATTGATGAAATGAATGATTCTCTCTACTTGTGAAGCAAAAGTGGCAATGATAATTCTACCAGTGACTTCTGAAGCGATTTTGTCAATGGTTTTTATTACTTGATTCTCGGAAATGGTCCAACCGGGTTTTTCAATACCAGTGGAATCCATCGTTAGTAAAAGAACTTTTCGGTCTTTAAAAATTTTGTATTGTTCAAATTCTTTAGGAGAAACAACACCGTTCTCATTTTCCACTCGGACATCACCGGTGTTTACAATATCTCCTAAGGGAGTCTCAATAATCACACCTGTTGAGTCAGGGATAGAGTGAGTTAATCCAAAAAACTTAATTTTTAAGTCAGGAGTTATCGGGAGAAAGCTGGCCTCTTTGTCAACAACTTTTATGTTTAATTCTGGTAGATGGGGAAATTCTGTTTGCCTTTTTTTAATTAAAAAAGCTCCAAATTCGCAAGTATAAATAGGCGGATTCCCTAGTTTTTCTATTAAGTAGGGAATACCGCCGATATGATCCAAGTGACCGTGAGTGATGACCAAAGCCCGGATTTTACCTTTTCTCTCCTCTAAATATTTGGTATTAGGCAGAAGATAATCAATGCCGGGAGTTTCTTCTGTTTTAAATTGAATACCAGCATCAATGACGATGATGTCATTTTTATATTCAACCGCCATCATATTTTTACCAACTTCTTCCACTCCACCCAAGGTGACAATTCTGATGGTCTTATCTTTTAAAAGAGGAATAACATCTTCTTTTTTGTGGGGATTGGTATTGTGTCTTTTTGGTGCCGGTCCACGGCGAGTATTTTTTAAAGTTCTTTTGGCATTGTGTTGCAACCCGGGCATAGAAGACAGGTGCCCGGTGTGGCTTTTTGGTGTTTGTTTTAAAAGAGAACTGTCCGCATGAAAAGGAGCAGAACGACGGCGAACATTGTTATTAGGAGTGTTATTGTTGTTTATGATCATTCCTTTAATATTTTTAATAACTAATAAATTTATTTTTTACTTGGTAATAAAATTCCAGATTTTATCTGTTTCAATATACCATTTATATATTTCTTCAAATCTTTCGGAACGATTGTTTATTAATCCGGATTTAAAACCTTGGACTTTGGTTGGTAAGATACATACAAACTCTGGGGCGTAAAGAAAAATGGCTGGGACATCATTTTGAATTTCTTTTTCAAATAAAGCGTATTTTTTTAAGCGAGCTTCTTTGTCGGATATCTGTCTGGCTTCTTCCAAAAGTTTGTCTGCCTTACTATTGGTATACATTGCCACATTATAACCGGTATTTCTTTGCGATGAATGCCAAAAAGCAAATAGATCTAGACTGCGGTTAATAATTTCACCAAAAAGTAAAACGTCATACTTTCTTTGACCAATAACACTTTGGTTTAAATCGCTTGGGTCAAAGGTTTGAATTTCTACTTGAGCACCGAGTAAAGTCCAATCTTCTTTTAGAATTTCTGCCACCTTTTTTAAATCTGGGGTGTTAGAAGTAGAAATAGAAAAAGCTAATTTCTGTGTTTCTTTTTTGCTAATCTTTTTTTCCCAAATTTTATCAGTCTCATTAAATTTCCAACCGGCTTTAGTGAGGATTGTTTGGGCTTGTTTTATTACTTGGTCTTTGTCATAAATGATGGTTGATTTTGGAGTGGTTGACAATACTCCGTTTGGTAATGGTCCAGTTATTTTTTCACCGTAGCCGTTAAGTGCTTCAGCCACAATTCTATCTCGATTAGCAGTTAATTCCAAAGCGGTGCGGACTTCTTTATTTAGAAAGACCTTGGCTTGGTTTTGGTTAAAAAAGACACCAAAAATTCTTGGTAAGGAAATCTTTTTCATCATTACAGCACTTTTATCTTTTAAATCGTCTAGACCTTGTAAGGATAGGACACTGGTACTATCTATTTGTCCGGCGAGATAAGCATCAGTTAAATCTTTTTCATTAGAATAAAAATTAAAATTTAGGGTTGTAATAAATGGTTCACCCAGAGTGTATTTTTTGAAGGCTTTTAATTCATAGTAAACGGGTATGCCGGAGCTGTTTCTTTTTATTTTGTATATTTTGTATGGGCCGGAACCGATTGGTTCAATATTATAAGAGCTGAAAGGAAATTCATCAGCGGTGGCATTAGCCCAAATATGTTTTGGTAATATACCAAGGGTGGTATTTTCTAAAAAGGG
>CAZJFZ010000002.1:0-866 GCA_964545745.1 uncultured Candidatus Saccharibacteria bacterium | reverse complement strand
AGTAATTTTATCTTCGCTTATTTTTTCCACACTGACACCAATCCAATTATTTCTCTTGGGACTGCGCAGACTCAAATCTTGGGCCATTTCAATAGTGTATTTTACATCATCAGCCGTTACTTTTTCACCATCATGAAAATAAGCATCCGGATTTATTTTAAAAGTGTAGGTTAATCCATCAGCAGAGATATTATAACTAGTAGCCAAATCAGGAACTAGATCTCCTTCGGCTGTCGCTCGCATTAATCCAGAATAAATTAAATAAGTTAGATCACGATCTGAGTCAGATAATTCAAGTAGAGGATTTATGAATCTTGTTGAACCCACTAATCCTTCATTTAAGATTCCACCATGAGCCGGTCTTTCGGTAATAAAGTTCAAGTTTACTTTTTGTAAAAGAGCAAGGCTGGAGATGACTAAAATAAAAGACAAAATAATAAAAATAACTTTTTCTGTTAAACCAAAGGATTGTATCAATTTTTGTAAATAAGCTAGTTTTGTTTTATAAATATTTTTTATATTTAACATAAATAAAAAGGGGTCAATTATATAAGACAAGGGGGGATCTTTTTTTAAGTAAGAATTATGATTATTTTGTAAATAAAAGTAAAAGAGAAGAAATAACAAAAAGTATGGAAACAGTAATTGTAAAATAAAACAATTTCTGCTCAAAACCGCGTCGGGTATGAAAACCGGCGTTGAAATTATCATTACCACCAAATGATCCACCGACCCCGGCCTCAGATTTTTGGATGAGTACAGCTACTACCAAAATCACCGATAGGGCAATTTGTAAATAAGGTAATATTGTCGTCAAACTGGTCATTGGTGCTATTATAGCACAGAGCAATTTAATTGCAACTAGT
>CAZJFZ010000001.1:0-31774 GCA_964545745.1 uncultured Candidatus Saccharibacteria bacterium | reverse complement strand
AACCTCACTTTTAACTCACAAGAATCCCTCTAAAAAAATCCCTAATCCGTCAACATCGTATGTTGACGGATTAGGGATTTATACATATTATTCCTTTTTTCTTTTTTGAATGTTATAATGCAATAGTATGCAAAAGGATTTTGACAAGTGGAACAATCAGAAAAAATTAATTAATAATCTTGAAAATCTTTTTTACCACGAAAGAGAAGTTTGGTGGTGTCATCTTGGTATTAATGTTGGTTTTGAACAAGATGGCAAAGGTAAGAATTTTTTGCGTCCCATACTTATTATCAAGGGTTTTAGTAAAAATGTATTATTGTGTGTTCCGTTAACTACTAAATTAAAAGAAGGAAAATACTATTCCCAGATTATTTTGAGCGATGGTTTGCCTAGAATGGTCATCTTATCACAAATAAAGATGATAGATTCTAAAAGGTTAAGAGAAAAGATTTGTATGATTAGCGAGGATCAGTTTAAAATAATTAAACAAAAAATCATTCATTTGATTGAATGATTTTTTGTTTTTCTCCCTCCCTTACGGAAGGGTGAGGCCGAAGCCATTTAGACTTTAAGTATAGCAAAACTAAAAAAGATGTCAAGTAAAATTAAAAAAGTAAATAATGGGGGGTTTTTGGTTCTAACAATGGTGCTTTTGGTCTGTGCAGTGGTGCTCGCGGTGGCCACCGGTATCTTTTTGCGCTCTATTAGTCAGACAAATGAAACAGCAGATTCTGAAGGAGCACTCAAGGCCTGGGGTACCGTTAATGCTTGTGGTGAATATGCACTAGGACAGATGGTGGCTTCTTCCACTTCAGCCACTACCACCGCCACTAATTGGGGCTATGCTTCTACCACCGGTGAAGAGTTGGCAGTCGGGGACGAAACATGTTATATTTATCCTGTAGAAGATAGTGGAACAAGCAAATTAGTAAAAGCTTCCAGCACCGTTTCTTTATTTACCAAAAAGATTTTAATAGAAGTGGCCACTAACACACCGGATATCGTTATCAATTCGTGGGCTGAAGTTGCTGATTTTTAAACAAAGTGGTCAATTGACCTTAAAAATATGAATTTTAAAAAAGTTTTAAAAGATGCTCTGACCATAAAGTTTGATAAAGCTTTTGGTTTGGATATTGGAGATCGGTCCATTGAAATTATTGAATTGGAAAAAGTTTTTCGTTTTTCAGTGGTCACTTATGGCCGAACAGAACTGAATGAAGGAATTGTGGAAAATGGTAAAATTATAGATCAAAAGGCTTTGGCAGAAAAACTCAAGAAGCTTCTTAAAGAAGCCAAGCCCAAAAAGGTTTCTACTAATAAAGTGATTGTTTCTTTGCCGGAGTCACAGGTTTTTGTGGAGTGTTTTCCAGTGGATATCAAACTTAAATCCAGTGTTTTAGCTAGAGCCGTTTCCGACAAAGTTTCTTTGTCCATGCCTATAAACATTAACAAGACTTATTGGGATTTTACGGAAAAGCCTTTGCCAGACAAAACCAAAAAGCTGATCATGTTTGTCAGTGTGCCAAAAGATGTGGCTAACAGCTATGTGAAGTTTTGTAATTCCATTGGTTTGGAAGTGGTCTCTCTGTGTTTGGAATCTTTAAGTTTGGCGCGAACTATTTTGAAAAGCTCACCCAAACAAAGTTTGATTATGGATATTGGTTCGGGTTCCACTAATCTTAGTTTTTTTGATAGTAATGACAAAATAAATATGTCCGTGATTATTCCGGTGGCCGGAGAAGAAATGACTCAAGTAGTAAAAACTGTTTTAAAAATAGAAAGAGCTGAAGCGGAAAGTCTGAAAGTCAAATTTGGTTTTAAAGAAGGAAAAGATAATACTGTTCGAGCCATAATTTTGCCTATTTTAGAAGATATTTTGCAGGAAACTAAACAAGCCCTGACTTATTATGAAGAGACTTTCAAACAAAAGTTAGAAGATATTTATTTAATTGGGGGCTCATCTCTCTTGCCAATGATTGGAGAGACAGTCAAAGCCAGTCTTAAAAAAGAAGTTTTGCCGGCGGTTTCCGCCCATAATATTAATTTGAAGTCTTTAACTAGTGGTAAGAATAATTTTTTTCCTTTATTTGCTAATGTTATTGGTTTGGGGATGCTGGGGGCCAGTGGAGAATTTAGTGATTTAAATTTACTTAAAAAGATGCCAAAAGCAGAAGTTAATTCAGTTAATAAACTTAATCTTTTTAATATGGGGTATTTGAGTAAGGTAAATGTTATAAGAACCATTCTTAATAATAAATTTGTTTTATTTGTTTTAATTATCTTAATTTTGGTTATTTTTGCGGTTTTATTCCAACAAGCTCAAGATTACGGTTTTGCTTCTGTTTCTTCTTCTTTATAATTTTTTAAATGATAGATAATTTGAAAATTAAAAGTCTTTTTCCTGTTTATCTTTTGGGCTTTCTGTTTGCCTTTCATACAGCTCTGCCCACTTATATTAATTCCAGTTTCTTGAACTTTTTTATTTCCGAAAAATTGGTGGGTCTTTTTTATATTTTAGCTTCTCTTTTAACCATCATTTGTTTTTTGAGCCTACCTTTTATTTTGAGAAAATTTGGTAATTACCGGGTGGCTTTTTTCTTAATCATCTTGAATTTGGTGGCTTTACTTGGTCTGGCTTTTTTAAAAAATCCTATTTTTCTTCTGACTCTTTTTATTATAAATTTAATTACTATCCCACTTATTTATTTTTCCACTGATGTATTTTTAGAAAGTTTTTCCAGTAATAAGGTCACGGGAAAGATTCGTGGGATATATCTAACCGCTGTAAATTTGGCTTGGGTGGTGTCACCTTTAATCAGTGCTTTGATTTTGACTAATGGTGATTATTGGAAAATATATTTAGCTTCCGCCCTTTTTCTTTTGCCCGTCCTGCTTATTTTGATGGTGAATTTGAGACATTTTAAAGATTCAAAATATGAAAAAAGTAATCATTGGCAAACAGTGAAGGTTATTTGGAAAAATAAAAATCTTCAGAATATTTTTATGGCAAATTTTCTTCTATTTTTCTTTTATTCTTGGATGACCATTTATACCCCGCTTTATTTGCATAAAGATATGGGTTTTTCTTGGAGAGAAATTGGTCTTATTTTTAGTGTGATGCTTTTGCCGTTTGTTTTGGTACAGTTTCCTTTGGGTCGGTTGGCGGACAAGAAGTGGGGAGAAAAAGAGATATTAAGTTTAGGTTTTATTCTTATTGCTATTTCCACTGGGGTGATTTCTTTTGTTATGGATAAAAATATGATTTTGTGGATGATTATTTTATTTATTACCAGAATTGGGGCGGGAACAATTGAAATAATGTGTGACACTTATTTCTTCAAAAAGGTGGATAGTTTGGATGCCAAGGTTATTAGTTTTTATCGGATGGTTAGCTCCTCAGCTTATATTTTAGGTCCGCTTTTGGCCGTTCTAGCGTTTAACTTTTTATCCTTTAACATTAAATATCTTTTCTTAGTTTTAGGTTTGATTATGATTTTTGGTTTAAAATTTAGTCTATCTCTCAAGGATACTAAGTAAAAAATTTCAGAACTATTCTGTTGCATTTCTTTAAATTATATGTATAATTGTTTTTATGTTTAAATTAAAGGTAGAAAAAAGAGATTTGTCTGAAAAATTGGATTTATTAAGAAAAACAGGGAAAATTCCGGCGGTTTTTTATGGACCAAAAGATCCTTCTACCCCAATCAAATTATCCTTGGTTGATTTCAAGAAAGCTTGGAGAGAGGCGGGTGAATCCACCGTGTTGTCTTTGGACGGTTCAAATATTGATGCGGATGTGCTTATTCACGAGGTGGATTTGGATCCGGTGACAGATATTCCAATCCATGTGGATTTTTATGCCATTGAAAAAGGAAAAAAATTGTCCGTGGATGTCCCCCTAGAGTTTATTGGTGTTTCACCCGCCGTGAAAGACTTGGGTGCTGTTTTGGTCAAAGTTTTGCACACTATTAAAATTGAAGCTTTACCAAAAGATTTACCTCATAAGTTAGAAATTGATATTTCTGGATTGATTACTTTTGATAGTGTTTTGTCCGCTCAAAATATAAAACTACCAGAAGGAGTAATTCTTAAAATAAAACCAGAAGAAGTGGTGGCTTCTGTTTATGAACCAAAAGAAGAAGTGATAGAAACTGCTCCAGTTGATTTATCAACTATTGAAGTGGAAAAGAAAGGTAAGGCTGAAGTTGAAGGTGAGGGTTCTGAAGCTGGTGAAGATAAAGCTGAAACAAAAGAAAAGTCAGAGAAGAAAGAAGAAAAAAAATAGAAAATATGTTAAAATAAAACAAGGTAACTCCTTAGCTTTGGAAGGTGTTTCCTTGTTTTATTTTATGAAAAAAATTTTAATTATTTTAATTTTATTTTTTGGTATTTTTTTGGTAAATAATTTTTCTTTTGCTCAATCTAATAGTTGTTCTCTTTCTCCCGCCGAATGTGCTCGTTTGCAAACGGAACTGAATTCTTTACAAACAGAGATTGATGAGTGGCAAAAGATATTAGATGAAACAAAAGCCAAAAAAAACACTCTACAAGGAGATGTGACTCTTTTGAATGCGCAAATTGCCAAAGCGGAAAGCGAGATAAAACAGAGAAATATCACCTTGGTCACTTTGAATAGTGAAATAAAACAAAAAACTGCCAGCATTACTTCTTTAGAAGCGAGGATTAAAAATGATCAGAATTTGTTAGCCAACCTGTTAAAAAAGAAAAATCAAAATGAGGTTGATCCTATTTTTTATCTTTTGCTTTCCGCTCCAGATTTATCTGAAATGATTACTGATATTGATAATATTGAAACGGTTAATAAGGGTTTGCAGGATCTCTTTGCTGAATTGCGTTTAGTAAAAAAGGAAACTCAAAAACAGAAAGAAGAATTAGATAGTAAAAAAAATCAGGAACTGGATGCTCAATATGTGGTTGAACAGAAAAAAAGGCAAATTAGTCAGGATCAAGCAGAAAAAAAACAGCTTTTGTCCTTTACCGCTAAGGCCGAGTCAAATTATCAGCAGGTTCTTTCAGAAAGACAAAGGCAGGCGGAAGTGATTAAAAGTGCTTTGTTTAATTTGCGTGATACGACTGGTATTTCTTTTAGTCAAGCTTTGGACTATGCTTCTTATGCTTCCAGTAAAACAGGGGTTCGTTCTGCTATAATTTTGGCTATTTTGTCTCAAGAATCTGATCTGGGTAAAAACATTGGTTCTTGTTTTGTTTCGGATTTGAACACTGGTAATGGGGTAGGAAAAAATACTGGTTCTCCGTTTGAGCAAGTAATGAAAGCCCCACGAGATACAGTGCCATTTGAGGAAATTACTAAAAGTTTGGGTTTAACTTGGTCTACCACACCAGTGTCTTGTCCGCTTGGTGCGGTTTATGTTGTTGGCCGAGGTTTTGGTGGAGGTATGGGTCCATCACAGTTTATTCCTTCCACTTGGCAACTTTTTTCTAGCCGTTTAAAATCAGTTTTAGGTGTTTCTTTGCCTAATCCTTGGGATCCTAAGCATGCCATAACGGCTACTTCTCTATATTTATTTGATTTGGGGGCGGCGGGGGGAACTTACACGGCGGAAAGGAATGCCGCTTGCCGGTATTATTCAGGCCGAGCTTGTGATAATCAAAGACCTTATAATACTTCTTATGGTAATTCTGTTATTACTAAAGCGGAGAAATTCCAAGCTGATATTGATTTTTTGAAGAATATCTAAACTGTGCTATTATAGCCTTATATCAGTTTAATTTTTAATTATGTTTAAATCATTTGTTCGTTTTTTTGATAGATTGGAGGACAAAGTTAGGGTTAGATTAAGTCATCGCTCCATCATCTACGCTTTGATCGGTGGGTCAATGGTTGTTCTTTTCTGGCGCGGAATTTGGCATACAGGAGACATTTTAATGGCCAAAGGTGGTTTTTGGGGTTGGTTTTTTTATGAACCAATTACTCTAATTTGGACATCTTTAATTTTACTCTTGACCGGCCTTTTTGTTTCAAGTTTTATTGGAGAGAGAATCGTTATTTCTGGTCTTAAAAGAGAAAAGAAAATAACGGATAAAACAGAAGAAGAAGTTCAAGCGGAAGAATCAGAAATTAAGAAACTGGATAGAAAAATGGATTTAATAATGAAAGAAATTACTACCTTAAAAGATGATTTGGCTAAGAAATAAAAAAGTTGTTGTTGTTCATTCGGGGAATTTTCATCCTGATGATGTTTTTTGTGTGGCACTATTATCTGTTCTCTATAATAAAAAAATTAAGGTTATAAGAACTAGAGAAAAGAAAATTTTAGCTAAAGCAGATTTTGTTTTAGATGTGGGTGGAGAATATAATCCTGATAAAGATAGATTTGATCATCATCAGCAAGGTGGAGCAGGTAAAAGAGACAATAAAATCTCTTATTCCACTTTTGGTCTGCTTTGGAAAAAATATGGCGAGGAAGTTTGCGGTTCAAAAGAAATTGCTGATGTTTTGGATAAAAAACTGGTGCAAGTAATAGATGCGGATGATAATGGTTTTAATTTGTATCAGACAACTGTTGAAGGTGTTTATCCTTTTTTATTGACAGATGTAATATATTCAATGAGACCAACATGGAAAGAAGGAGAGTTAGAAATGGATAAATTTTTTCATGAGGCGGTTTCTTTGGCTAAAGGAATTCTGTTGAAGGAAATTAAAATAGCTAATCATAAAATAGAGATTATAAAAATAGTTAGGGATTATTATGAAAAAAGTCTGGACAAAAGATTAATTATAATTGATGATCCAAAGGCCACTCGTTATGATTTTTGGGATGCTTTACAAGATTTTCCAGAACCACTTTTTGTGGTCTACGGTGATAGTGAAAATTGGTCAGTGGTAGCGATGAGAAAAGGAGTAAACGATTTTGGTAATAGAAAAGATTTTCCGGCCATCTGGGGTGGATTAAGGGATGAAGAACTTGCTAAAATTTCTGGTGTCAAAGATGCTCTTTTCTGTCATATCGGTCTATTTTTAGTTGTCGCCAAATCTAAAGAAGGAGCTATTCAAATGGCCAAAATTGCTTTGGGTAAATAGAATATCGTGCTAGTATCTCTTTATGGCATTTATTGATGAATTAAAATTACATATTAAAGCTGGTAATGGTGGAAACGGTGTAGTGCGCTGGCTTCATGAAAAGGGCAAGGAATTTATGGGCCCGGCCGGGGGAAATGGTGGTCGCGGAGCGGATGTTTATGCTCGGGCCATTCGTGATTTTGGTGTACTTGGTTCTTACAAAAACTTAAAGGAAATAGAGGCTCCTAAAGGTGGTGATGGGGAGAATAAAAGCCGGCACGGAGCGGATGGTAAGGATTTGTTTGTAGATTTTCCCATTGGTTCGGTCATTACTAATTTACAGACGGGCGGAAAAGTTTTTTTAAATAAAGACGGAGAAACTAAACTTTTGGCCAAAGGTGGCAAAGGCGGAGTGGGCAATGAATTTTTTAAATCAGCCACAAATCAGAGACCGGAACAGTTTAGTTTAGGAAAAGAGGGAGAACAATTTGATTTTTTTATTGAGGTGGAATTAGTGGCCGATGCGGGACTGATTGGTCTGCCCAATACTGGTAAGTCTAGTTTGATAAATGAATTGACTAATGCCAAATCCAAAGTGGGGGCTTATCAATTTACCACTTTAGAGCCCGCCTTAGGGGATATGTATGGTTTTATTTTGGCGGATTTGCCGGGATTGATTGAAGGGGCTTCAAATGGCAAGGGTTTAGGTCATAAATTTTTACGCCATATTAAGAGAACAAAAATACTTTTTCATTGTTTATCTTTGGAAAGTACTCGTTTGATTACTGATTACAAAACAATTCGGAGAGAATTAAAAGCTTATAGTGAAGAATTGGCAGAGAAGAAAGAAGTGCTTATCTTGACCAAAACAGATATGGTTAGTGAGAAAGACTTAAAGATAATTGTTAAAAAGATGAAAAAACTTAATCCCGATATTTTAACGGTGACTATTTTAGACGATAAATCCGTTAAAAGTTTGAAAGATAATCTAGTTAAGATTTTACGGGGGTAATTTGCCTTTTAGATAAAAATTTGCTAATATTTTAAGACTATGAAAAAAGATATACACCCAAAATATTTTGAGAAATCCGAGACGGTTTGTGCTTGTGGCGCCAAATATAATATTGGTTCTACTAAGGAAGCCATTGTGGTGGAAATTTGTGCTACTTGTCATCCTTTTTACACTGGCAATGATAAAGTGCTGGATACCGCTGGTCGCGTGGAAAAATTCAAGGCTCGTCGCGCTGCTTCTACAAAAAAGAAGAAATAACACAACCTCACCCCGCCCTCCCCTTAACTAATGGGAGGGAGAAAACCGAATCTCCTCCCCTCATCAGATGAGGAGGGGTTGGGGGCGGTTGAAATTATGTTACAATAATATCATGACAATTGAGGATTTTAAGAATAATAAGAAAACAACTTATCTGGCGGATGAGTTTATTCGGTTAGATAAAGAAGAAAAATCTGTTCAAGAAATGTCAGCCACTGATGAAGGTATGGCCGAAATGGCCAAAGAAGAGTTAGCTTCTTTGACAACACAAAAAAATGCTATTTGGAAACAGATGGAGGATATTTTGATGGAAGAAAAAAAAGAAGAGGAATTTCCTAATGAAGTAATTTTGGAAGTGCGGGCTGGAGTGGGTGGGGATGAAGCCGCTTTTTTTGCAGAAGTTTTGGCTAAAATGTATGCTGGTTATGCCGGGATAAAAGGTTGGAGTTTTTCTCCAGTTGATGAATCAAAAAATGATTTGGGTGGTTATAAGGAAGCTTCTTTTGAAATAAAAGGACTAGGTGTTTATAAAGACCTTCGTTATGAGACTGGTGTGCATCGTATTCAAAGGATTCCGGAGACGGAAAAAAATGGTCGGGTACATACTTCCACGGCTTCGGTGGCTATATTACCAGTGCGTAAAAAAAGTTCGGTAGAAATAAAGCCAGCAGATTTACTTATTGAATTTTCTCGGGCGGGTGGCAAGGGAGGACAAAATGTGAACAAAGTAGAGACGGCAGTGCGAATCATTCATAAACCGAGTGGTTTGGAAGTTCGTTGTACCGCTGAACGCAGTCAGTCACAAAATAAGGAAAAAGCGTTGATGATTTTGACCGCTAAATTGGAACAACAAAAAGCAGAGAGTGATGCCATTAAATTTGCCAAAGAAAGAAAAGATCAAATCGGTACAGCGGATCGCTCGGAAAAAATCCGCACTTACAATGTTTTGCAAGATAGAATTACTGATCATCGGGTCAAACAATCTTGGTATAATATAGAAAAGATTTTGAACGGTGAAAATATGGGGGATTTGATTAAATATATTGGTGAAAATATCGGCAAACCGGTGGAAGGTAAGGATAGTGATGAGGAGTAAAAAACTATTGAACCATAACGAAACATTGACAAAAAAGACGAAAGGTGCTATACTTTATAGTAGTAGTTCTTTAATATAGAATCAATTATTGAGATGAGCTTTTTGGGGCTTAAATTGGCCATAAAAAGCTCGTCTCAAAACGGGACAAGACGCGATGTCAGAGCGAATCTGACAAGAGTAAAAGAGGTATGCCATGGAAAACATGGTGAGCCGAGGGACTGATGAACGCACCCTGTCGGTGCACAACGAGCACGAGTTCCTTCTCAAGATGGAGAAGGCCGAGCTCACAAGTTCACTCGCACAGAGAGTCGTCGATTCGAAAGGCAATGACTTGGCCAAGAAGGTGGTTCGCCTGATTGAAAATGGTGGTTTCGAACCGTCGACGAGTCAGAAGCGTGCCCGTGAGATCATGGGGCGGAACATGTTCGGTGTGGAGGAGGCCATCAGGCACTTCGGGGTTAACCCCGGGAGGCGAGAGCTCGCTCTTCTCGCCGAAGTTCCGTGGAGTGAGGAAGTCATCACTGTTCACAAGGATACTCACATCCTCATCGCTGTGTTCTCTCTGTCGGTTCTCGATGTCCGAGGCATTGCCAAGAAGCTTGCCGACCCAGAGATCCTGTTTTACAATCAGGACTGGTACGACAAGCAGGCGTTCGCCGAGGACAGGGGTGAGATCGGCTGGCAATTGGTCCGCAAGACCCCAATTGCCAATTCCACGAACAAGTCGTGGAACGAACAGCAGGCCCTCTTGAAGGACGAGGAAACGCCGACGGCCAGAATCGTCGTGCAAACGGTGGTTGGACACTTCTTGGCTACGGGGGAGCGTTTGTTTGAGAAGATCTGGGTGCGTTGCTCAGATCTCGACTCGGGCGGTGACCGGGTGTGTCTCGGCGGCTTTGATGCCCAGGGTCTCAGTGTCGGCAGCTACTGGGATGGCACTCGCTGCGTCGACTTCGGCTTGTCCGCGTCCAGGAAGTCCTGAACCTTGAACCCTTGAAGTCTTGACCTTCTTGTTCCCTTGAGCCTCCGCAAATTTCTACCACATACCAGTGGACAGAAAAACTGCGGGGGCTCTTTCTTTTTATATGAAATGTGATAATGTAAATATATCTTGCTAATGTAGATTGGGTTACGATTCAATCTCGCGAGATATCTCACCTAGAGATATCGCCGGAGTGTCAGTGGTTTACGGATCACGACAGAGTGTGATTAAGGATAGAGAGAACTTCTTGCTCATTTTTGGTGGAGGTGTTTTTTTACTAATTTGCGCTCCTAAATTAAATTCAAAGAGGGGAGGATATAGACTTGCAAAAGTAGTAAACCTCGAATCTTGGTGCCAAGGATGAAAATGGGCAATATCTCGACTCGGACGGTGACCGGGTGTGTCTCGGCGGCTTTGATGCCCAGGGTCTCAGTGTCAACAACTACTGGGATGGCACTCGCTACGACGACATCGGCTTGTCCGCGTCCAGGAAGTCATAACTCTATCCAAAAGTTAAACTCTCACTTTATTATAGTGGGAGTTTAACTTTCCTAATGTGATTTGGTGTCTTTTATCCACCCGCCAAGCATTCGGCCTATTTCATCAAGGTTGGCTTCAATCAAGATGTATTTCTTACTACTAATGGCTCTTATGTCTTGCATTAAACGAATACAAACCCGAAGGAAATTAAGTTTGATGCTGGTTTTTTCTAGAATGGGAAGTTTTTCTAATTTTGATTGTTGGCTGGCAGAAAGAATGCCCTCCAAAATTTCAATTAAAAGATTTTCGCATTTTTGCCAAAGTGTATAACGATCTTGTTTGGGTACAGATAATCGCAAACAGTAAAATTCTTTGTAGAGGTCATAAGACATTTTGAAGATTGGGATATCTAAGTTGTTCATAATATTTTTTAATGTGAAAATTTATAAAGATTTATATTGGTCAATAATTTCTCCTCAAGCGTTATTTCGAGCGTGGAAGATATTTCAGCACGATAAGCGGAAAAAGCCTGATGTCGCCGATTTTGCACTTAATCTGGAGCAAAACATCTTTAGTTTATACCGGGATTTGAAGAACGGGACATACAAGCACGGACCTTATAAGGGCTTTTGGATTCATGATCCAAAATTACGACGAATTCATAAAGCCACAGTGCGAGATCGTGTGATCCACCACGCTATGTTTGATGTGTTGAATAATGTATTTGAGCCGACATTCATTAATGATTCATACTCCTGCCGGATCGGTCGGGGGACGCATAAGGGAATGAAAAGAGTGGCGGAGATGATTCGTGCCGTAAGCCAAAATCAAATGCGTCCGTGTTATGTTTTGAAATGTGATATTAAAAAGTTTTTTGGTTCCATAGACCAGGATATTCTTCTTAGGATTCTTAATAAAAAAATAAAAGACGAAAAAGTTCAAAAACTGCTTCGGGGGGTAATAGAAAGCTTTGGATCAGGTCAACCCGACCTATTTGAGCATAAAGGAGTGCCAATAGGCAATTTGACTTCCCAGATATTTGCTAATATTTATTTGAACGAATTTGACCAATATGTTAAAAACACATTGCGGGTAAAAAATTATGTCCGATACACGGATGATTTTGTGATCGTTTCTAACAGTAAGACTTATTTGGAAGAACTACTTACGCCAATGCAAAGTTTTTTGAGTCGTCACCTTTGTCTTGATTTGCACCCTAATAAAATAGATTTGCGGAAATGCCATCACGGTATTGATTTTCTCGGTTATGTTTTGTTGCCATATCATATAAAAGTCCGCACTAAAACAAAAAGAAAAATACCCAAAAAGCTACGGCAACGAATTGTTTTATACAAGAATGGTTTAATAAACGAGATTTCATTATTTTCTACACTAGCGTCATATCTTGGTGTATTATCTCATGCCAATACTTATAATATGAGCAAAAATTTAAAAAATCTGTTTTGGTTTTTCTTAAAAGAGTAAAAGTTGCTATATTTATGTTATTTATGCTACTCTATATTTAGAATGAAATTGAGGTTTTCATACCATTGTCAGTTTAGGTTATATGAACGAAAAATAGATATTGACCATATTAAGAAAGCAATTATTGTACCAGATATTAAGCAGGATGTTTCAGAAGGGAGGACTAAAGTTCAAAAGAAAATTGGTGAGAAAATTATTAAAGTAGTTTATTATAAGAGTACATATAAAGATAAAAAAGAAGAATACAATATTATTACTGCTTATTATTTATAAAAAAAATATGAAAATACAATATGATAAAATAGCCGATGCCATGTATGTTTATCTTAGTTTTAAGAAAAAGATTGCTAAGACGATAGAAATAAATGACCGTTTACTTGTTGATGTGGATAAAAAAGGTAATGTTGTGGGTATTGAGATGTTAAATATTTCTGCTCAGAGTGATATGACAGACTTAAAGAAAATTGCTAAGGAAGGCATTCCTTTTAGGATTCTTACTAATTCAGCTGTAACGGTGTAATTTTTCCTTGCAATTTTGACCTATATTTGGTAAGCTACTCTGACATATGCAAGAAGAAAAAAAGATAAATAATGAGCGGATTGATGAGATGTTTAAGGTGGGAGCGCATTTTGGTTATTCTAAAACAAGGAGACATCCAAGTGTTGCCCCATATATTTTTGGGGTGAAAAATCGGGTGGAGATAATTGACTTGGAAAAGACGGATGATTTACTGGATAAAGCTTTGAATTTTGTGGCTACTTTGGCCAAAGAAGGCAAGCAAGTTTTATTTGTGGGGGGCAAGAATGAAGCTCGTGGATCTTTAAAAATTGCTGCGGAATCAGTGGGTATGCCTTTTGTTGATGGTCGCTGGATTGGAGGAACATTGACAAATTTTTCTGAAGTAAAAAAGCGGTTAGCCAAATTGGAAGATTTAACCAAACAAAAAGAAAAAGGTGAATTGTCTAAATATACCAAAAAAGAGAGGTTAATGATTGATAGAGAAATTGCCAAGCTTAATCGTTTTTTCTCGGGCATTCTTTCTTTGAAAGACTTACCTAAGGCACTGGTGGTAGTTGATTCTAAAAAGGAAATTATTGCCGTGACGGAAGCTCAAAGGATGAATATTCCTGTTATTGCTTTGTCTGGTACGGATTGTGATGTGACTGGTATTACTTATCCGATTGTGGCTAATGATTCTTCCGTTTCCAGCATTACTTTTTTTGTCAATGAAATTGCCAAGGCTTATCAAAAAGCTAAGGTTTTAAAAGCCTAATTTAATTTTAAACTATGGCCATCACTACAGAGCAAATAAAAGAATTGAGGGATAATACTGGTTTGTCTATTATGCAATGTAAAAAAGCATTAGAAGAAGTCGGTGGGGACATTTCCAAAGCCACTATTCTTTTACAGAAAAAAGGAGCGGGAATTGCCACCAAAAAAGCGGATAGAAATTTAGGTGCCGGCCGAGTGGTATCTTATGTTCACTCCACTGGTAACATTGCTTCTTTGGTGGAGTTGCTTTGTGAGACGGACTTTGTGGCTAAGAATGAAGAATTTGGCACTTTAGCTTACAATCTTGCTATGCAGGTGGTGGCCACTAATCCTCTCTATTTGAAGATGTCTGATATTCCAGAAGCCACGAGGAAGGAGGCCGAAGAAGTCTTTTCTAAAGAAGTGGAAGGTAAACCAGCGGAGATGAAAGCCAAAATTTTGGAGGGTAAATTGAATTCTTATTTTAAAGAAAAAGTTTTGTTGGAGCAAGAATATATCAAGAATCCGGAGATAACTGTTAATGGTTTAATTGAAGCTTTTATTCAGAAATTTGGAGAAAGAACAGAAATTGGTAGGTTCATTCGTTTTGATGTTGGTCAAAAATAATTATGGCCACTTTTGTTGTATTTATAACTGCTTTAGTTTTGATTAGCTTTTTATTTTTGATGAAAAGTTTTGAGCTTCGCTATGGGCGGAAGATTTTTTTAGAGAATTTATTTTTGAGATGGGATGCTTCTATTTTGAAAGCTTTATCCAATCTTAAGTATTGGTGGAGTCATGTTAGTTTTAAAAATACCAAATTATTTTTCTCTTGGTTTTTGACTAATATTAAACAGTCAGTCATTATTATCAAAAGACGGTTTGATCATAAACAATCACATTTCTTTGCCAAGCGAGAGTTTAATCCATCCAAAAATAAAAGTTCGGTTTCCTTTTTTTTGAAAAATGTATCAGATTATAAAAAGAGTTTGCGCGAGGGGAAAGAGGGTAAATAATAAAATATAGAGTTATTTTGATAATATAATATTGTGCCGCCTTAGCTCAGCTGGTAGAGCAATAGTTTTGTAAACTATAGGCCGTCAGTTCAAATCTGACAGGCGGCTCATTTTTTAGAAGTAGTGCTGGTAGTAGAAGGGGAAATAGGAAGCATCCAAATGGGAAGGAGACCAGTGAGTTTATCTTTATCAATGAAGCCGTTATAAACTTTGTCATTGATGACAATAGCCGGTAGCGTATTTTTGACTTTATATAAAGAAATAAGAGTGCGCAGAGCGGGATTGTCCAAATTATAATCAAATGAGTAAATGCGCAGATTAGGATATTGTTCACGTAGATAAGTTAGGACATAACCTTGTTCACCACATTGTGAACAGTCTGTGGAATAAAAATATAAAATAAAGACTGGTTTGGTATTGCACTTAATACTAATTTTTTTCATTAGAAGATAATCTTTGATTTGGAGTAAAGTGTAATAAGTTTTGAGCCTTAGAAGATCGGGACTGTTTTTGCCAAAATTTTCTTCAGTATAGGTCAGTTTTTGGGCGAGGGCATTTAATTCTTGGGATAAAATATCTGACGACAAGTCTTTACAAGAGGATTCAGCTAACAAAGCATATTCTGTTTCCGAAGACATTATATCAATAGCAATTTTATCTTCAATTTCTCTCAAACTGTCTATTTTTTTGTTGTTTAAAAAATTACTTAAATAAATTGCTGTTACAAAAATAATAATGGTAATAAGAAGAGTCCAAATATATTTTTTCCAATTCAAAGTTTGCATAATAATGGTTTATCGCCAAACGGTTTTTTTTGATACTAACACATTGTAAACGGATTTTGCAAGCCAAGTTGGGGCCATAAAAGGATATATGAATAAAAAATACAGGAGCTCTGGTCGCAATTTTATTTTTCCTTCAGAAAGCTTTCGACCAATTAAAATAAAAGTAATCATCAAGGTAAGACTAAAAAGACTAACAAAAGTAATAACGCTAGTGTTTAAATAAAACCACTCAAAGTTGAAATGAAAAGTTTTAAAAGGTTCAAAATTAAAATTTATCGCTTGCCAATTTAAAAACCAAGCCTTTATTTTTAAAGCCGTATTTAGAATTAGAGATCCGGTTAACCATAAAGTAGAAATAGCTGAGATTATCATTATGGGTAAAATAAAGAAGCCTAAGTTGCCTTGATTTTTATTAAAAAATAATTCCCGGTAATCAATGGCGTTTTTCAAAAAGCCATAAGTCCAACGGAGGCGCTGAGTGAACAGTTTAGAAAATTTATGAGGAGCGATGGTGTAAACAAAAGCCTTATGACAGTTCTCAATCTTGTAGCCGTGTTTTTGTAAACGCATAGCCATTTCCATATCTTCAGTATTGTGGGCTTTTTTGTAAGGCCCTAGGTTAATAAAAACTTCTCGACGAAAGAAAGAAAAAGGTCCGGGGGTGACATAAAGGGCGTTAATAAAAGACAGCATTTTCCTTAAAAATATTCCCCAGTCATATTCTACTTTTTGGATCTTTCTTAAAATATTATCTGGTTTATAGATCTTAATGGCGGGGGTGACGGCCATCGTCTTTTTATCAGAAAAATAATGAACAATATTTTTTAGCGCATCAGGATCAACAAAGGAGTCGGCATCTAAACAGCCAATAATTTCACTTTGGGATTTACCGATGGCAAAATTTAGGGCGGTGTGTTTGCCTCCATTTGGCTTAGTAAATATTTCTATATTGGGATGATTTTTGTATCTTTGAATTAAACTCCAAGTATTATCCGTGCTACCATCATCAATAATCATTATTTTTAATTTATCTTTGGGATAGTCCAAAGATAAGAGGGACTCAATTGTGCCAAAAACACTTTCTTCTTCGTTAAAACAAGGAACAACAATAGTGGCGGTGGGAAAGTCTTCTGATGAAGTATTTTCTTTTATACCCATTAATTTTTTGTTTTCTAAAAAAGTTAAAAGTAAGAATATTTCAAAAAAAAGTGAAATAAAGATAAAAATATAAACAGCTAAACCAGATGTTATAAACATAATTAAAGGTTAACACTTTTTGACTCTTTCCGCAATTAAATGTATAAGGCTTTACAAATTAAAAAATAGGTGTAGTATTAAAAATGGATTTGTTGCTCTCGGTTATCCTTGAAGCAGTGACTTCAAAATAACTGACGGCATAAAAAGAAAGGAAGCTGACCATGTCCAATCCAATGGAAATGCTCGGCGAAGTGGTGAAGCGGGAGTCGGAAAAGATCCTAGGTCTTGTAGATGCGACCATCGTTACCTTGGCTCTCACGAAGCCTTTTGTGGTGAAGGATTTCTTCGTGGTGGACACTTCGGAAACCGCTAAGGTCAAGATCTCGTATCTTGGGGACAGTTTCCAGACGGAGTTTCTGTCCCAAGTCCTCGGTGTCCGTCAGGCTTTCAGTTTGTCCGCATGGAAGAAGCTCACGAGGAGTTCTCCGGACAAGCCGATGATCGCAGAACTGGGTGAGAATCACGAGACAGACATTGGTGTCGTCTTTGACCTGATGTCTCGGCAACCAAACGGCGAGAAAGGTGTTCTCCTAACCAACTGTTACGCGAACATCTTTTACTGCAAAGACACGGCTGGTGTCTTGCGGACGGTCTACGCGCGCTGGGCTGGCGACGGTTGGTGTGTCTACTCCGATTCGGTTGGGGATCCGAATGTGTGGGGTGGGGGCACTCAGGTGTTTTCCCGCAATTCGGTTGCTTAGACTCTGTGGTCTTAGACCCTTTGTCTCTGTGACGCTCTGACCCTCTCGTCGCTCGACGAGAGGGTCATTCTTTATTATATGTTATGATATAGGGATGACAATCGGACAAAATCTGGAAAATAAAAAATAATATGGCATTTATATACATGGATGAGAGTGGGGATATGGGTTTTAGTAAAAAATCAAGTAAATGGTTTTTGTTTACCTTAGCTCTTGTAGATGATAACCGAGCCTTAGAAAGAGTTATTAAGAAAGTATGGAAGATGATTCGTAAAAAAAATAAGCATGCTGGAGAGTTGCATGCTTCTCATGAAAAAGATGTGACGATAACCAGAGTTCTACAATTATTATCAGAACTTTCAGATTTAAAAATAGTTACAATTATTTTAAATAAAAATAAGGTTCACCTAGACCTGCAAGAGCAAAAAAACTATTTATATAATTATACAGCTAACATTGTTCTCGATCGTTTGATAAATATAAAAATTTTGGATAAGAACCAAGCATTATCTTTGGTTGTTGATAGAAAAGATACTAAAAAGAATTTGCGTGATAATTTTATTTTTTATATAACTGAGGCAATGCACAAACGAGATCATAAGAGGTTTAAGATGACCCTTACAGCTTCTCACGATGATAAATGTCTACAGGCGGTGGATTTTATCTCTTGGGCAATCTTTAGAAAATATGAGAGAGGAGATTTTGAATACTACGAAATTATTAGAAGTAAGATAATAGACGAGAAATTATTATTCCCATAAAAAAGAAAGCCCCTCGCTTTGACGGATTACCATCCGGTAATCCAACACGAGAGGTCTTACTTCTTATGTGGATAGTATAGCAAGTAGCGTAATTTATAGCAAGCGGCTTGTTAAATATAAAGTACAGTTTTATCAAAAAATGGCTTAAAATAAGAATATTATGACCTTTGAGGAAAGATACAAACAATTAAATGTGAAGCAGAGAGAAGCAGTGGAGGCCATTGAGGGACCGGTGATGGTGGTAGCGGGGCCGGGGACGGGTAAGACTTCCATTTTGACTTTGCGTATTGCCAATATTTTAAAACGGACGGATACCAGTCCGGATAGTATTTTGGCTCTGACTTTTACCGAATCCGGAGTATATTCTATGCGGAAAAAATTGGCAGAGATTATTGGCAGTTCTGCTTATAAGGTGAACATTTATACTTTTCATAGTTTTTGTAATGACATCATAAAAGATTATCCGGAAGAATTTCCGCGCATCATCAGCGCTCAAAATATTACGGACATTGATCAAATAAAAATCTTGGAAGAGATTATTGATAAAAATAAATTGGCAATTCTGAAACCTTATGGTGATACTTATCATTATGTTCGGTCATTGATTAGCGAAATAAATAATTTAAAACAGGAAAATATTCGTCCAGCGAATTTGATTAAAATTTTGGAAAAACAGGAGGCGGATTTTGCCTTAATTTCTGATTTATATCACGAGACCGGTAAGTATCAAGGTGAGATGAAAGGTAAGTATAAGGATTTGGAAAAGAATCAAGCCAAAAATAGGGAATTGCAAAAAATATATGCTCAGTATGAAAAAGCATTGGAGGTAAAACGATTATATGATTATCAAGATATGATTTTGGAAGTGATTAAAGCCCTAGAGTCAAATAAAGATTTACTTTTGCAGTTACAGGAAAAATATCAGTATGTGTTAGCGGATGAACATCAAGATGCCAATAATTCGCAAAATAAAATTTTGGAATTGATTTCTGGTTTTCACGAGAATCCCAATATTTTTATCGTGGGGGATGATAAGCAAGCGATCTTTCGTTTCCAGGGTGCTTCCTTGGAGAATTTTTTGTATTTTAAAAAGCTTTATCCAGAAGCCAAACTTATTTATTTGGAAGAAAACTATCGTTCCTCACAATCAATTTTGGATGCTTCACATTCTTTGATTGGTAAAAACTTAAAGGGGGTGGGTGAGCGAATTGAGTTAAAAGCTCAATCTTCACATAAAAATATACCAATCAGTTTGTATTCTTTTGAAAAAATGAGAAATGAAAGCCGTTTTGTGGCTGAAGATATCAAAACAAAAATTGCTCAAGGGGTAGACCCGGGTGAAATTGCAGTTATCTATCGGGAAAATAAAGATGCGGGTAATATTGCTCGTTCCTTGGAAAGGTTGTCAATTCCATTTTCTATTGAATCGGATCAAGAACTTTTTTCTGATAATGATATTGCCAAATTGATTCTTCTTCTGCGGACGATTGATGATTTGGGGGCAGACAATATTTTGGCACGGGCCCTCTTTATTGATTTTTTGGAATTATCTTATTTGGATATTTATAAAATAATTGCTTCCGCCAAAGAAAAAAAGATTTCTATTTTTGATGCTTTGCACAAAGAAAAATATTTTTTTCCTTTATATGAAAAATTGACCAGATGGAGCAAGCAGGCAAAGAATAATCATCTGTTAGATTTTTTTGAAATGCTTATTCGCGAGTCGGGCTTTATCAAACATATTTTGAAGAGTAATGAATCGGTGGATAAACTTAGTAAGCTGGATCGACTTTTAAGTCTTATGAAAGAGCTTATTGCTAGTCATAAGGATTATCGGTTGGTAGATTTTATAAATTATTTGAATGTTTTGGATAAACACAATATTGTTATTAAAACACAGGGAAAGGCTTTGGCTGAAAAATCCGTTCATTTACTCACCTCTCATAAATCTAAAGGTTTAGAATTTGATTTTGTTTATATTATAAATTTGGTGGACGGACATTGGGGCAACAAAAGAGAGATGCGCAAATTCAAATTACCTAATTGCGGACAAGGACTGACCTTGTCCCCTGATCCAATTGAGGACGAAAGACGATTGTTCTATGTGGCATTGACGCGAGCAAGAAAAGAAGTTTATTTGACTTCTGCTAAATTGGCCGAGGACGGCAAAGCTCTCTTGCCTTCCCAGTTTTTAGGGGAGATAAGTCCTACTCTATTAAACATAGTAGATATTAAATCCTTAGAAATAAAATATGATAAGGCGCGGGTGGATGATTTTTTAGCTGTGGAAACGAAAAATACGGACTTAAAAGATAAAAAATATTTAAGACAATTATTTTTTGAACAAGGGTTATCTGTAACTGCTCTGAATAATTATTTGACTTGCCCATGGCGTTATTTTTTCAGTAATTTGGTGCGTTTGCCACAAGTTTTATCTAAACATCAAATGTATGGGACGGCGGTGCATAATGCGTTGAAACATTTTTTTGATAAATATGAGATGAATCAAGATTTGAGCAAAAAAGAATTTCTTAATTTGTTTGAGAAATATTTGGCTAAACAACCTTTTAGTGAGAATGACTATAAAGAAACCTTACTTAAGGGTAAAAAATCACTTGGTGGTTATTATGATACTTATAAAAATAGTTGGAGCCGATCGGTGATTAATGAATTTAATATTAATGGAGTGTATGCCGAAATCGACTCGACCGAAGGTGCCGAAGCTTCTGAGATACAAGAGTTTCAAAATAAAATTCTCTTAAAAGGTCAATTAGATAAAATTGAGATCAGAGATGATGGGATGGTAACGGTGGTAGATTATAAAACAAGAAAACCGTTATCTCGAAATCAGATTGAAGGGAAAACCGCTAATAGTGACGGTAATTATAAAAGGCAATTGGTTTTTTATAAAATTCTTCTTGATAAATATTCTTCGATAAAACCCGGAACAGGTGAAGGTAAACACCGGATGGATAAAGGAGCGCTGGATTTTATTGAACCAGATGAACGGGGGCGGTATAGGAAAGAAAGTTTTGATATAACAGAGGAAGATGAAAAAGAAGTTTTAATTTTAATTACGAACACCGCAAAAGAGATTTCCGCCTTTTCTTTTTGGGATAAGAGATGTGGTGATAAGAAATGTGAATACTGTGCTTTACGAAATATTATGAATGGCTGACATTTTTAGCCAAACAATGTATGAGTGATGACGGAGTCAGGTTTCTCGTGCCACTTAGAGGTGTCTAATTTTATATCTTTAATAATACCAGCATCTTTGTATTTCAAAATTTCGTTTTTGAGGGCATATTCATAAATTTCTTTAGTGATCTTTACATCATCCGAACAATATTTTTTTACTTTTTCTTTTTCTCCTTGTTTCCACCAAGTGACCGCTTCTAGACCATGTCCGCTTTTATTTATTCCCAAAGTGGCTTCGGCAATAGTGTCTAGTTTTATCCTTCGGCCAAGTGAGTTTTTTACTTCTTTAAGTAAATCTAGACTTTTTAATTTACTTAAATCTCCAGAGTAATATTTATTTAAGAGTGGAATATCAAAATGATCTGAGTTAAAACCAATGAGTAAATCAGCTTTTTCTAATATTGGCCATAATTCTTTTAATTCTTCTTGAAAATAAGAACTGTATTGATTTGTCTCACTATCATAAATACAAACCACGGATAGATCTAAATCCGCTGATTCTGAACTACCAGCTTCGGCAAAAGTATTTGCTGTTTCGCAGTCAAAAATTATTTTACGCATTTTTTTGGGAGAACAAGGTCTCACCTTTCAAAGCCAAGGAGAGACCTTGTTCGGTTACCGTTTGTTCCTCACCAGTCTTTAAGTTTTTTAACTTGAATTGTCCTGATTTTATTTCATCCTCTCCAAGACAAATAATAAAAGGAATTTTTTGCTTATCGGCGGATTTGATTTGATCACCCACTTTTTTATTGGTTAAATCTACTGCCACATTTACCCCTTGTTCCCTTAATTTTTGGGCCAGTTCATTACCATATTCTTGAAACTCTTTACCTAAGGTGCAGATATATAAAGCAGTTTTTGGTTTATATTCTGGTAAAAGTTTATAAGTTTCCAAAATATCGCGAATAATGACATCACCCGCCCCAAAACCAAAGGCGGGAACCTTATCTCCACCAAAAATGGACAGTAAATCATCATAGCGCCCACCACCAAAAACTGATCGTTTATTTTCCGAATTATTATCATACATTTCAAAAACAATGCCAGTATAATAGTCAAAACCGCGCATCAAGGTCTGATCAAAAACTGTATTGGTAATACCCAGTTTTTCTAATTGGGCTATTACTCGGCGAATTTCTTCCACCTTTTCAGCAATCTCTGTTCCTTTTGGTAATTTGCTCACAAATTCTTCAAAATTTTGAGAATTTAGAAGCGTTAAAAATTCGGCACTTTTTTCAGATAGTAATTCTTTTATACCAGCGTCAAAATCTTCTGCAGTTAGCTTATTTTTCTTATCAATTAATTTGCATATTTTATAAGCTGTATCTTCATCTAAAGACATTAAATCTGTCAAAATATAATTCATTATCTTTCGGCTGTTTAAACGAATTTGAAAGTCGGCGTCTTTTAAACCAAGCTCTTTCATAATGGAATAGGCAAGGGAAATCACTTCCACTTCCGCGGAAGTGTCTGCCACACCAAATAAATCTACATTTAATTGCCAATGTTCTCGCAGGCGGCCTTTTTGCGGTTTTTCATAACGGAATAAATTAGGAATAGAATACCAACGGAGAGGAAAAGCTAGTTCCATTTTTCTGGCGGAGACCATTCTGGCGACGGTTGGGGTCATTTCGGGACGCAAGGTTACCTCCCTTTCTCCTCTATCAGTAAACGAATAAGTTTGCTCATTGACTATTTCTTCACCACTTTTGGCGCGGTATAAATCTGCTGGTTCCAATACCGAAGCACCATATTCATTATAACCATAACTCTCACAGACTTTTTTAAATATGTCAAAAATATAGTTTTGTACAAACATATCTTCTGGATAAAAATCCCGCACGCCTTTATAGGCCTTCGTACTCAATTTACCTATTGTATTGTCTTTTTTTTCCATATTGGGTATTGTATCTAAAATCTGGCACATAAACAAGCATAGTGGTATAATAGTAGTATTATTAGTTTAACAAAAAACTATGAGTGATTTTGAAAAATTAAAGTCTGATGCTTTTAAAGAGGAGAGAGAAAGTCAAGAGGAAAAAGGAAAAGAGTTAGCGGAAAAAGTTAAAGGGGTATCTGATGCCAAAAAGAAATTAGTAAAAGATGATTCTTCTGCTAGAAGTGTTCTGGAAAATTTTAAGGGAGCAAAGGATCAAATGAAGAGTCTCAAGGGAGAGTTTGAAAGGATCCTTGAGGATTCTACAGTTCGAACATATTTAAAAAAGAGGGGAATTGAAACTTTAGAAGATTATACTAGGGCAAAAGATGGTGAAGAAGACGGTTTAGCTAAAAAACACACCGAAGCAAAAGAGGCTCTGACAGCTTTGAGAGAAAAGTTAAGAACTGAAGTGCGGGTAAGAGCCCAAGCCAAAGATGAGTTGTTAGATGAATTACAAGAGAATGACCCAAAAGTAAAAAATAGAACCTTTAAAGGTTTGACTCAAGAAGCAAATTCACAAGTTGAAAATATATCAAAAGAAGAGATTTCTAAATTAATTAGCGAATTGTTGGTGGGCAGAAAAGAAGTTATACGAGATTTTCTAGTCCAATTTTTTGAAAAAAAACAAACTCAGACTCTTCCTACAATAGTTTCGAAAGAGATTATAATTAGGTTTAGCGAATTTGGTCCTGGTTATTTTTTTGAAGTTAAAAGAGAATTTTTAGCTGGGATGGATGAATTGGTCCATGAAGCAGTAAATGAATGGTGGGATCATTTAGATTCGGCAGCTAAAGTGGAAATAAGTAATAATTTAATGGATAAAACAAGAGGTCCTGTTGAGACGATAAGAAAAATTATTACAGATAGAATTATTTATAATAATTTTAGAGAAGCGGAAAGAGAAGTAGAAAATTTAGATCAAAAATTAAATAAAGAAAAAGAATTGGAAAAATTGAAAAAAATGACCAAGGAGACAGAACAGGCCTTTACTGAACTAGACGTCATTGTACGCAACAGTCCTTCTAGATTAGTTGTAAGTTTTAAAAGAAATGCGGATGATTTTGTTGTAAATTTTGAGGTCTTAGATAAAGAAGACCCAATGGCCAAGTATTTTAGTAAGACTTTGAGCGGAGAAACTTATTGGTTTTCTGGTATGGACTGGTTGCCTGAAAAAATAGAGATGGTGCAGGCTGATTTAACTGAAGCAAAAGACAAAAGAGATGAAGCTCAAAAAAGAAAAAGAGGTTTTGATAACAAATTTTTTCTTGCCAAAATGTTTGCTGGTGAGGAAAGGAGGAGAGTTAACCGAGGGGTATCAAAAAGCCGAGATGAAGTGATGATGCTTGAACAAGCCGAAACATTACTCACTGGTTTGTATGAATTTATGAGAAAAATGTCTGAAATGGAAAAGAATAATGGTGTTAGTGTGAGTTTCTTTAAAGAAACTCAGAGTTTAACTGATTTAAAAGAAACATATTTAAGAGCTTTAAAAGAAAGAATTCAGCCTAGTGGCCGAAGATAACGGCAATTTGTATTTGTAGTTCATTTATGTTATCTTAATCTCGTCGTAGATGTTCTCGTAGGTCGCTTCTATAGATAAAGTTTAATAAAAATATTTCAAAGCAAATGGCAAAGAAATTGTATGTCGGTAACTTATCTTACAATACCACTGACGCTTCACTCAAAGAGGCTTTTTCTCCAATGGGAGAAGTTGAGTCAGCAAATGTGATCACTGATAAGATGACTGGCCGATCCAGAGGTTTTGGTTTTGTTAATATGGTCAATGATGCGGAAGCAGATGCGGCTATAGAAAAGATGAACGGAGCTGATGTGGATGGCAGAAAGCTTACGGTCAATGAGGCTAAGCCTCTGTCCGAGAGACCTCCAAGAAGGAATTTTGACAACCGTGGTGGTGGCTCAAGATATTAGTATTCTAATCCTGATGTTTTCTTAAACAGAAGGATTAATTAATGTAAGGTTGACTTCAAAAGTTAAAACAAAAAAGCAGGTCGCAAGACTTGCTTTTTTGTTTTGTATATGGTATGTTTTTGGCAGAAAGTTCTTAGTCTTAGCTTGGTAGCTAGGACTGTGAGTAGAAGAGTGTTGTAGAAAGGGAAGGTCTAATGGAAGGCGTGATCTGTGGGCTTTGTCGTTCCGAGGCGAAGGTCAAAATCGTAAGGAATGATCCAAAGGGGGTTGTCGTCGATCTCGAGTGTACGGAGTGCCATCAGAAGAAAAGGGCATTGGTGGGGAATATCAGTCCGTTCATACTGAATGGGGAAACTGGTCTGATGGTTGTCCCCCCGATCAGCAACAGCAAGAAGAAAACGGCCTAACAACTCAAATCAAACAAGAAAGAGAAAAACAACGATGGATGGTTTTGTGTGTTGGTCAAGCTTTGGTGGTGGTTTCTTGCCACCGAAGCAAGTGTTCTCAGCGATGGGCTGGAGGATAGACAAGTCTCGCTTGTTCTTCTTTCAGTCAAAGCCGGGGACATCTCTTGTGGACATTTTGTCCTCAGGGGTGAGATACGGATTGCAGACTGCTCTGGATGAGGAAGTGAGGATGGCCCTAGTTTCAGCTACTCGGAAGCAACTTCAGACTCTAATCGAGCAGACTTCCTTTGTTCTCTGCCCAGGCTCGGCCAAGATCGGCGGAGGGATCAAGATTCCTATTTGGGAAGTAGTGATTTCCGGATCGCACCAACTGCGTCAGGAAACCTTCTACTCCACCGTCGTTTCTTCTAACCATGCTGTTGCGTTTATCGCAAGATGAAAAGGTAAAGAAGAGGACTTCACCAACACGATCACTAGCCGCTCACACACCAGTGAGCGGCTTCATTTTGCCTATTTTTAAATTTTATCTAATAGCTCTTGCTCTTTCAATTTTTGTCAAATATTTTTTTCGCAAACGAGTGTTTAAAGGAGTAACTTCTAAATAGTCACCATCACCCATAATCTCCAAACCTTTTTCAATATCAATGGCCATCGCTGGCGTTAAATAAATCGCTTCATCGGAACTGGTTTTACGGACATTGGTCAAGTTTTTTCCTTTGATTGGGTTGACATCCATATCCTCGCCTTTGGTTACATTACCAATAATCATCCCTTCATAAACTTCAGTGCCCGGCGTGATATACAATATTCCTCTCTCTTGCAGATTCCACAAAGCAAAAGCTAAAGCTTTACCATCCATCATGGAAATCATGGAGCCAAATTCTTGTTTTTGAATATCACCAGCATACGGTTTAAAGCCAATAAAACGGCTACAAAGAATTCCATTCCCGCGCGTATCTACTACAAATTGTCCTTTGAAGCCTAGAAGGCCACGGGTGGGCATTTCAAAAATCATTCGGACTTGTCCATCTTTTGTTTTCATATCCTGCATAATTCCTCGACGTTTACCCAGTTTTTCAATCACCGTTCCGGACACTTCTTCTGGTACATCAATTGTTACTTCTTCATACGGTTCCATTTTTTGACCATTTTCCTCGCGGATGATGGCTTGGGGTTGAGAGACTTGCAATTCAAAACCTTCCCGGCGCATATTTTCAATAAGAATAGCTACATGGAGTTCACCTCGTCCATAAACTTTCATTGTATCTTGAATAAATTCAATTTTTAGACCAACATTTATTTCTAATTCTCTTTCTAACCGTTCACGGATTTGTCGGCCGGTGACAAACTTTCCTTCGCGACCTGCAAAAGGAGAATCGTTAACCAAAAAATTAAGAGAAATGGTTGGTTCGTCAATATTGATGGCAGGTAAAGTTTCTTGTTTTTCATCTTCGCAAATTGTCTCACCAATATAAGCATCATCCAGTCCGGCAAAGAGAACAATGTCTCCAGCGAGAGCTTCCGTTACTTCTTTCCTCCTTAAACCTTCAAAAGTAAAAAGTTTAGTTATTTTAAAAGAGCGAGAATTACCTTCATGAGTTTTGGCCTGCCCGCCATCGTAGGTCGGCAGGCGGGAAAAGATTTGTTGACCTTGACGAAGTGTTCCTTTATAAATTCGGCAGATTGCTAAACGACCCATAAAATTATCATAAGCCAAATTAAAAATTTGAGCGGTTAAAGGTAGTTTTTCATCTTCTGGTTTAGTGGCCGGTGGTACTTTTTCTAATATTAAATCAAGTAAAGGAGTTAAATCTTTTTGCTCATCGGTAGGTTTTTTCATTGCTACTCCTTTTCTGCCAATTGCATAAATAGTAGGGAAGTCCAATTGTTCATTATTGGCACCGAGTTCCATAAAAAGTTCCAAGACCGCCTCATGGGCCCATTCCGGTTTGGCGGCATTCTTATCAATTTTATTTATAACCACAATTGGTTTCAAACCAAGCTCCAGAGATTTTTTAAGCACAAATCTAGTTTGTGGCATCGGTCCTTCTTGAGCATCCACTACCAAAAGTACAGTATCAATTGATCGTAAAACTCTTTCTACTTCTGAGCCAAAATCCGCATGACCGGGAGTATCCACAATATTTATTTTAGTAACTTCTCGCCCCGAGTTTGCTGAAGGATAATAAATAGAAGTATTCTTGGCATAAATAGTAATACCGCGCTCTTGTTCGAGTTTGTTGGAATCCATAGACACACCTTCTTCTCCCATACCGGTCTGCTTCATAATGGCATCCGTCAAGGTGGTTTTTCCGTGGTCTACATGGGCAATGATTGCAATATTTCGTATTTCCATTTTTATAATTAAATAAAGCGCTTTCGCGCATAACTAAGTTTCTATTAAAGCATAGTTTTAGTAATAAAGGAAGTGTTTTATAAGAGATAAATCAGTATATACTAATAAACAGAGAGTGGTAGGTAAAACCGCCACAAAAAGAACACCAAGCAAAAAGGGGAGAAATCAAGATGTGGAACTTTTTTGTGATGTTACGTTGTTTGTTTGCTGGTCATAAGTGGAGAAAGACGGATCGATCAGACAAGAGAACTTGCTCTGTCTGTCAGAAAGATCAGTGGGGAAAGCGTTCTCCCACAGGAGGAATCATCTGGAAATAGAATGCAGGTTGCTTGCTTGAGCCCCTAGCGATAATTTCAACGGGGGCTCTTTCTATTTTCCAAAACATGGCTAATTCGGACAAGGACAGTCCTTGTCCGGAAACAAAAGAGAGGAGTGTTCAATTCTTTTAAAAATGATATAATAATTGAATGAACTCTGAAATTGAGAAAATAAAAAAGTTCGTGCGGGTGACGAATTATTTATCCGTAGCACAAATTTATTTACAAAATAATTTTTTATTAAAGGATAAACTCACTTTTGTTGATATTAAATCCCGCTTGCTTGGCCATTGGGGTACTTGTCCGGGGATTAATTTTGTTTATGCTTGTTTGAATAATTTAATTATCAAAACTGATGCTCAGATGATATTTGTCCTCGGTCCCGGACACGGTTTTCCCGCCCTGCAGTCCAATATTTTTTTGGAAGGGACGCTTGGTAAATATTATCCAGAGGCCAAATTGGATGAAAATGGTATTGCTTATATTACAAAAAATTTCAGTTGGCCGTATGGTTTTCCTAGTCATTCTAGTCCACTGACACCGGGGGTGATTTTGGAAGGTGGCGAGCTTGGTTATTCTCTGTCTACCGCTTATGGTGCAGTGTTAGATAATCCGGATTTGATTGCTACTTGTTTGGTGGGTGATGGTGAAGCGGAAACGGGCGCTTTGGCTACCTCTTGGCATTTGAATAAATTTATTGATCCAGCCGTAAATGGTGTCGTCCTGCCTATTTTACATTTGAACGGTTATAAAATTTCTGGCCCCACTATCTTTGGCCGAATGAAAAATGCTGATTTGAAATCTTTATTCAAAGGTTATGGTTATGAGCCGATTATTGTGGAAGGGAAAGGTGATAAAGTCTACGAGAAGATGGTCAAAGCTTTGGATTCCGCTTATGCTCAAATTAGAAAAATACAAAAGGAAGCACGAGAAAATCCCAGCCGAAAACTTGATGACTATTTTCGTTTTCCAATGATTATTCTTAAAACACCAAAGGGTTGGACTGGGCCAAAATATTTAGCTGGACCTAAAATAGAAGGTAATGGGGATAAGATAGAAGGCAATTCCCTGTCCCATCAGGTGGTAGGTAAAGAGAGCAAAACGGATAAAAGTCAGCTTAAAATGGTAGAAAAATGGATTAAGTCATATAAGTTTGAAGAATTATTTGATGAAGCTAAGGGTTTTTCTGAAGAAATTTTGGCTAATATGCCAAAAGAAGGAAAGCGAATGGGTGATAATAAAAATACTTTGGGAATAAAGAAAGGAGATTCAAGTCGAGATTTAATTTTGCCAGAAGTAGAAAAATTTGAGACGAAAACTGGTGAGGCGGGAGCAATGAAAAAGATTGGTGAGTATTTGGCGGAAGTGGTAAAGCTGAATCAAGTAAACAGAAATTTTCGACTTTTTTCGCCCGATGAAACTTATTCCAACCGTTTGCAGGATATGTTTAAGGAAACCACGCGCTCTTTTGTGGGTAAACTTGAGGAGTGGGACAAAGATATGTCACGGGATGGTCGGATTATTGAAATGCTCTCCGAACAGTCTTTGCAAGGATTGGCTCAAGGTTATATTTTGACTGGTCGCTTTTCTATTTTTACTTCTTATGAAGCTTTCATTCCGATCGTGTCCAGTATGGCGGATCAATACAGTAAGTTTTTAAAGATTGCTAGGAAAACAGATTGGCGCGGGGATGTCCCATCCTTTAATTATATTTTAACTTCTACCGGTTGGCGTCAGGAACATAATGGTTTTTCCCATCAAAATCCCAGCTTTATGGATGAATTGTTAAATAAAGGTCATGACTTTATTAATATTTATTTTCCAGCTGATGCCAATGAAGCGGTTTTGATTACTGAAAAATGTTTAAAGTCAAAAAATGAAATCAATGTGATTGTGGCGGAAAAAACCATTGAATCAATTTGGTTGTCTTGGGTAGAAGCCAAAAAAGAAGTGGCGGAAGGGCTTTCTATTTGGGATTTTGCTTCGGAGGCAAATCCAGATTTGGTATTTGGTGCTTGTGGGCAATATTTGGTCAAGGAAGCATTGGCCGCGATTGATTTATTGAAGAAAGAAACACCGGAAGCAAAAGTACGGTTTGTGAATGTCTTGGAATTGTCACCAAATACCGTTGGTCAGCAAAATAAAATAGCGGAAGTAGATTTTGAAAAGTATTTTACTAAAGATAAGCCAGTAATCTTTAATTTTCATGGTTATGCAGACACTTTGGAAAAAACTATTTTCCGTTTTGAGAATGCTTTGGATCGGATTTCTATTCATGGTTATATGGAAAGTGGTTCTACCACCACCCCTCTAGATTTGCACATTAGAAATAAGACGGATAGATATAATTTATTCATTGAAGCCGTGGAAAAAATGGCTAAAGCGGGGGTTGTTACTCAAGACAAAGCCACTAAATTGGTGTCAACTTATAAGCAAAAAATAAAGGATCATAAAGATTACATTATCCGAGTGGGTGATGATCCAGAAGAAATTTCAAAATGGCAATGGAAGAGTAAAAATAAGGTATAATATAAAAAACATATGGCAAAAAAGATTACTATTACTGAGGAATATTTTAGACAATATAGACAAAAACTGGGTTTTTCTAATCAAATTGATGTAAAAAACTTTTTTGGTGCAAAAGATATTGTACCGACGGTTGACTTTGATTATATTAAATTTTTAAATAAACGATTATATGATATTGTGGATAGACTAGATAAAATTGTTGTGAGTGAAATCAAAATTAATGACTTAGATTCTTTTAAAAAGCAAAACATAGATCGTGTTTTTAAATTATTGAGGAAAGAAAAGATACTATCAAAACTAAATAATCAGAGAAGGAGACCAGAACAAGTTTATTTTTCATGGATACAGGGGTATATTATGTCTAACTTTTTTTCGAAGGCTCTGAGTAAAATATTTGGCGTTAGTTTATCCGCAATTAACTCAATCGGTGATGATGACTTACGAGATGTTAAGACATTTAGAAGAACAGCAAAAGCTGATTTGGAAATAAAATTAAACAAAGAAGAAAAAATAATAATAGAAATACAGTCAGGGTTTACCGGTACAAATGATATTAAACAACATAAGGTTATAGAAGCAAAAAAAGTTTTTAATGATACCGGAAAGCATACCATAGCTATCCATTTTGATTTGTATAACGGGCAAGTTGCCTTCGTTAAATTAGATGAAATAGAAGATGGCGATGTAAATTGGATAACACGACAGCAAATGGAAGGACAAACAGTTTTTAATATAGATCAAAATTATTTTGTTTGGAAGATTACAGAATCACCTGTTAAATATAAAGAGATTGATTTTAATTAACTTTTTTATGATTAAAAAATTAAAAGTTATAGACTTATTTTGCGGAGTAGGTGGGTTAAGTTATGGTTTTGCTAATAACGATAATTTTGAAATAGTTGCCGCCAATGAAATTTTACCAAATATGGCAAAGGCATACTCATTAAATCATCCCACAGTAAAAGTATATTG